>JBCCRV010000154.1:0-12575 GCA_039201085.1 Myxococcota bacterium
GGGTGAAGTCATCTCGAACCTAGTTCGAGTGACGAGGGGCCCTTGTGAAGGGCCCCTAATGAGAAACGCTAGACCTCAATCAAGCGAACCTCGCTTGATTGAGGTCTAGTTGGCTTCGCCTTCGGATTCGGCGATCGCTTCTTCCAGGAAGCTGATCGAGCTCTCCACGCTGGCGATGAGCGCTTGGTTCACGAAGTTCGCGACGGCATCTTCGTTGCTCTTCAGCGCTTCGTAGTATCGCTGGCGCTGCGTCGCGTGAAAGACCACGGGCGGGTAGCCATGGCGCATCAGAACCAGGTTGAGAACGAGGCGCGCAACCTTTCCGCTCTGGCGCGGAAAGGGGTAGATATGGAGCAGCTGGGCGTGAGCGCGCGATGCGAGGCGCACGGCGTGCGTGGAGCGCTTCGTTTCCGGCGCGTTCATCCACTGGATCAGCTGGCGCATCCGGTACGAAATCTTCTCGGGCGGAGAAATCTCGTGAAAGTAGAGCCGGTGCAAGGGCATGTCTTTGCGGTACGTGGGCTGGCCTTTGCCCTCGAGCTCTTCGGGCGCGAGGATCGCGTAGAGCTTCTTGATCACGTCGAGCGAGATGCTGAAACGCTTCTTCGTCGCGTACTCTTCGAGCATGGCGATCGCACCGAGGTGGTTGCGAATCTCGTCGTAAACGGGCGTCTGCGAGCTCTCTTCGGGCTCTTCCTCCGCAATCGCGGAGCGAAGCTCCTGCGGGGTGTAGACCACGCCTTCGATCGCGCTGTCGTGGTAAATCCACGACATCTTCAGGTTGCGGTCGAACTCCTCAAGGACCGCCTCCGGACAGGCTTTGCGCAGTTCCTGGTAGTGCGCGACGCGACTCTCTAAACTCGCACCCTGAAGCTGCTGAACCAAGCCATTCCTCCCAAAAAGCGACGGCGAAGTCCGCCGAGGCCGCGAAGTGTATCAAGGTCGGCTCGAAAAGATCAAGTCGAACCCCAGGTTGACAATAAGAGAACTTTAGAGCCGCTTTTTGCGCGCTCATCTCGCCGAAAGAAACTTCGGCAACGCCGTCTTGGGCTCCGTTCGCGGGCAATGGGGCGTATGTCGGCGCGGGCACGAAACGATCGGCGCACGCGCCGGAGGGTCTATGTCTGGCGCTTCGTCCTCCGCAAGGACGCCCAACCGGGCGCGAACCGCCTCCTTAGGGATGCACAAGTTCAGACGGCAATAGGAGCTCGTACTCACCCAAGTCGTTGACCCGCGCACGGCCCACTTCGACGAAGCGCTCTTCCACCTGCGTAAAGGCGCGCACCTCGAAACCGGATGCCGCACCTTCAATACGCCCCGTGACGGGAACCGGCGCACGAAGCTCGTAGCGCGCCGCAAGTGTGCCATCGACCTGGCCCACGCGCAGACCTGGCACCACGAGCCAAGGAAAGCCCGTTTGGCTCGAGGGGCGCATGAACAGATCGTACGTGCCGACGTCGAGCGGCAGCGCAAAGCGTCCCGTTTCGTCCGTCACGGCGCCGCTCGTGCGCTGACCGACCTCATCGACCGAGAGCGCTTCCACCGAGAGGCCTTCGACCTCCTCGCCGCTCGCGACCACGCTGCCGCCCAGCAGCGCACGGCGGAGCACGGAAAACACCTGGCCGCGCAGCACTCCGCTCGTGTTGCCGATGCGGACCGTCTCCTGTGTGAGCGCAAAATCGAGGTCCGAGGGTGTGATCGAAACCTCGTAGGTGCCCGGGAGCAGGGTCACGCTGAAGCGCCCGCTCGCGTCCGTGACGGCGGTGGTTTGAAAGGCGCCGACGATGCCTTCGTCCAGGCCGACCACGTTGGACGAGGCAAACTCCAAGGATGCCTCCATCGGTGTGCCGTCCACCGTTTCAATCGCGCCCTCGTACACAACCGAGGTGATCGCCGGAACGCGAATGCGTACGTCCTCGTCGAGGAGACGCGGGTCGACATCGATCACGGGGAAGAGATCGCGGCCCGACGCGCCGCCGACGCGCAGAATGTAGTCCGTCACGCCCGCCGATACCGCGAGCGAGAAGCCGCCCTCGTCGTCTGTTAGGGCCGTCGAGGACACGATTCGGCCGCGCGAATCGATCGCCCGAACCGTTAGCCCGGGCTCGGCGATCATCGTGTCGCCGTCGAGGCGAACAACGCTGCCGCTCAGCATGCAGCTCGCCGGTTGGTTCGCGGTGCACGGCGCCTCAGGGGCGTCGTACGTCAGCTCTGTTTCCCAAATGCCTTGGCGCCCTTCCTCAAGCTCGGGCGTGACCAGCTGATCCTCGACAAAGAGCGGCGGCAAGACCCGGAACCACGGATCGTCGGGCTCGCGGTTTCCGCTCGCCGGGCGAACTTCCAGGTCGTACGCCTGGCTAGCTTCGAGCTGAACGGAGAAATCGTATTCGATGCCCTCGCTCACACGCGGTTCGGCGAAGGTGCTGGCGCGAAGGGTCGTTTCCGGCTGGCCCGGAAGACCGGGCCGGCGAAAGATCAACTCCGCGCCGACGCGCTCGTCGCCGAGACGAAGGGTGCCGCGAAACTCAATGGTGCCGGGCAGGCGCAAGTCGCGCTCCGTCGGACCGCGAAGCTCAAAGGGCAGGTTCGACCACGCGGGCCGGTCGTCGCCGGGGCTGGTGGGCACGACCTGAAGGGCGATGAGCGTGGGCTCGATGCTTTCAGCGATGCATCGACCTTCCACGCAGCTGGCGTCGCCGCATTCAGCGCTGCTCTGGCAGAGATTCGCCGTTTGCGAGCCGGCATCGCTGAAGCTGCAGCCCACGAGGGCGTACATGATGGCAAGGGCGCGCTTCACCGAGGGCACCGTTCCAGAACCGTCGACGTGCCGCCCATCGCGCGCGCATCCACCCACCAGACCGCCGTGCCGATGTCCCCGTCGGCGCGCGGACGGGTGCTGCCGGGAACGAAGCCCGACGAGACGTAGAGCTCAATCCGCCGACAAGCATCGCTACCGAGCCGGTCCGTCGGAATCACAATGCGAAGCGGTCGCTCCACTTCACCGGTCGGTTGCAGCTGGTTTTGATTCGCTTGGCTCACGTTGTCGCCGTCGAGCAGCACCTGGAGGTCCAGCGTCTGCATGACGTTTGGGTCCCGAACGGTGACATCGAGGGCCAGTTCGGCGGAACCCTCGAACTCCGCGAGATCGATGATCTGATTCTGTGCGCTGTCGCTCGTGCTCTCGATGGACGGAGGAAAGTTCGTTTCCTCAGGCACATCCAGCGATTCGGTTACCAGGCAGTTCATCGACATACAGGCCGCCAGCAGCGTGGCCCATCGAAGGGGCGCTCGGACGATCACCCCTGGCTGTGGTGCAACCTGCATGCCGGGCCGAAGCGTAGCAGCCTCCGCCGCCAGATCGCCTCAGTCTGGCGTGCGATCCCGAGAATTCGTCGAATTTCCCGCGGTCGGTCCTGCGCCGCCGATCGCGCACCTCCGCCCGTGCCGGACATTTTCGTCATAGGCCCGCGGGGCGCCGCTGAGCGTGACCCGGCGGCCGGCGCCGGGTATGGTCTGAGCCATGCCGAACCTTAAGTGGGTCGCGCCGGAAGGGCGCCCACGCTCCTTTCCGATCTTCAAGAAGATCACCACCATCGGACGGGCGGCGACGAACGACGTCGCCATCGACGACGGCCGCCTCGAGGAGTTTCACGCCCAGCTGATCTTCGACGGCCGGGACTTCAGCCTGTCGACGGCTTCGGCCTCCGCCGCCCTCGCCATCGGCGGCAAGAAAAAGCGCCGCGGCAAGATCTTTCACAACGACCGCATCACCCTGGCGGGCGTCGAGCTCGTCTTCAGCGTCTACGACGAAGTCGCCGACATGGGCCACGAGGACGAAAACGCCGAGCTCAGCGGCATGATCAAGCTCAGCGAGTTCAACCGAAAGCTCCTCGAGATCCGCTCCGTGCCCGAGCAGATCAACGCGCTGCTCGACGCAGTCATCGACGTCACGCACGCAGCGAAAGGCTTTGTTGTGCTGCTCGAAGACGGCCAGCCGCGCATCGCCGCCGCGCGCAACGTTGACGGCGACGATCTTCAGCGCGATCCCGCCGCCCTTTCAGACAGCATTATTCAGCAGTGCATCGACACGCGTAAGCCGATCATCGTCAGCGACGCGCTGAACGACACGATGTTTCGGTCAAGCCACAGCGTGATGAGCTTGAGGCTCTGCTCCGTCATGGTCGCGCCGCTCATTAGCCAAGGCCAGCTGCTCGGGTTGATCTACGTCGGCAACGACAACGTCGTCAGCCTTTTTGAAAGCAGCTCGCTCGACGTGCTCACGATCTTCGCCGGCCAGGCGTCGCTGATCATGCACAACGCACTGCTGCTCGACGAACTGCAGCTCGACAACAAGCGCATGACCGAAGCACTCGACAACAAGCGCTTCGGAAGCATCATCGGCAGCTGCCCGAGCCTGCTGGAAGTGTTCTCCCGCGTGGAGAAGGTCGCGGGCACGGACATCAGCGTGCTCATCACCGGCGAAACGGGCACCGGCAAGGAGCTGATCGCGCGGGAGATTCACAACCGCTCCGAACGCAAAAAGGGTCCCTTCGTCGTCGTGAACTGCGGCGCGATTCCGGAAAACCTGATGGAGTCGGAGCTCTTCGGCCACGTGCGCGGCGCCTTCACAGGCGCCGTCGCCACGCGCGAAGGCAAATTTCAACAGGCCGACAAGGGCACGCTCTTTTTGGACGAGATCGGCGAGATGCCGCTCGCCCTCCAGGTGAAGCTGCTCCGCGCCCTTCAGGAGCGCGTCGTCGTTAAGGTCGGCGATAACAAGCCCGCGAGCGTCGACATTCGCATCGTCGCCGCCACAAACCGCGAGCTCGAAAACGAAATTCGGGAGGGCACGTTTCGCGAAGACCTCTACTACCGCCTGAACGTGGTGAACCTGCACCTTCCACCGCTGCGCGAACGCGGCGACGACGTCACCGTCATCGCCAAGTATCTCCTGCAGAAGTACGCCGACGAGTACGCCGTGAACGTGAAGGGCTTCACGCCCGGCGCCCTTCAGGCGATGCAGCGCTACTCTTGGCCGGGCAACGTGCGTCAGCTGGAAAACCGCATCAAGAAAGCGCTCGTGCTGGCGGACAAGACGCTGGTGGGCCCCGAAGATCTAGACCTCGCCCGCGACGAAACACCCGTGCTCGCCCTTTCGGAAGCGCGCGAGGACTTCACCCGGCGCTACATCCTGCGCGTGCTCGAGCAAAACAACGGAAACCGCACGAAGACAGCGCGCGACCTCGGCGTCGATCCCCGTACGGTGTTCCGCTACCTCGAGCGCGCCCAAGACGCCCCCGAACCCGGCGCCTAGTCCGCATGCTGGTAGACTCGGCGGGCGCGTCGCGCCGTCTCTGCTTGCTCATGCTGTGCCACGTACGCTGCCCGCATCACGCCATGACACCTTCAACACCGAGCACCGGGCGCCGGCGGGAAAATCCATGAGCGGACCGGTGCTCGAGTATGCGGACGTCGTGAAGAACTACGGCGACTTCTGCGCCCTCGGCGGCGTTTCGCTGGCGATTCCGCCGGGCGACGTCTTTGGCCTGCTCGGTCCGAACGGCGCCGGCAAAACCACGCTGATTCGCATCGGCCTCGACATCCTGCGTCCCGATGGCGGCTCCGTTCGCCTCTTCGGCGAAGACCTTCGTCGCCAGAACCTCGACCGCGTATCCTACCTGCCCGAATCGCGCGGCCTCTACGCCAAAACCACCGCCCTCGACATGCTCGTCTACCTCGGCACGCTGAAAGGCCTTCGCCGCGGCGAAGCCGCTTCGCGCGCCATGGCTTGGCTTCAGCGCTTCGACCTGGGCTTTGCGGCGACGCGAAACATCGACGGTCTTTCAAAGGGCATGACGCAAAAGGTGCAGCTGATCGGCGCGCTGCTGACGGAGCCGGAACTCTGCGTGCTCGACGAACCCTTCAGCGGCCTTGACCCCGGCTCGATGCAGGTCGTCAAAGAGCTGATCGAAGAACGGCGCGACGCCGGCCTGACGACGATCCTCTCCACCCACATGATGAACCAGGCCCAAGCGCTCTGCGACGGCGTCGCCATCGTCAGCGGCGGTGCCGTCGTCGCCGAAGGCACCGTGGCCGAACTTCGCCAGCAGTACACGCAGCAAGAAGTTCGCATACACGCCGAAGGCGAGCTGCCCCCCATCGAAGGCTTCTCGGTGAGCGGCGCGGACGGCGCCTACACCGTCACGCTCGGCGAGGGCGCCACCGTGCCCGCGTACCTCGCCGCCGCCGTACAGGCCGGCGCCCAGGTCACGCGCGTGGCCCCGGTCGAGCCGGATCTCGAGCAGATCTTTCTTCGCGTCACGGTCGCCCGTTCATGATTCGCGCCGCAAAGGTGCGCGCCATCGCGCGCTTTGAGTTTGTCACCGTGGCGCGCCGGCCCGGCTTCCTGCTCGTGACCTTCGGCCTGCCCCTTTTCTTTGCCGGCATCGCCGGCGCGCTGGGAACGGTGCAGACGAGCTACTTCGTGCGCTCGATGGAGCGTCTTGGCTTTGTCGGCCTCGTCGACGAAGCGGGCGTGCTCGACGACAACGTCTGGACCACGAGTGAAGAGCTTAGCGACGACGCTCGCGCCGCCGCCGTGGATCATGGTTTCGGCGATATGCCCATGCGCCAGTTCGGCAAGGACGTCTTCGTTCGACTCGAAAGCGTCGAAGATGCGCGCCGGCTCGTCGGCACCGAGACCCTCGAAGACGGCGCCTACGTGCTCGAAGAAAACTACCTCGAAGGCGGCGCCGTCACCCACTATGCGCCGGACGAAACGGGGGCGATGGGCGCGGCTCGGCGGTCGGCCATCGAGCCGTCCATGGCGCGCCTGCTGCGCGATCGCATGCTGCGTGACCGCATCGACGACTCGCTGCGCGAGCGCGTGCTCGCGCCCATGGAGGTCACGCGCGTCGTCGTCGCCGCCGGCGGCGCCGAGCGAAGCGGCGAGCGGCGCGGCCTGGAAACGCTCTTTCGCGTTGGCGTGCCCTTCTTCTTGGGCGTCTTCCTGCTGACGGCCCTGCTCTTTTCGAGCGGCTACCTCGTGCAGACCGTCGCCCTCGACAAAGAATCGAAGATCGTCGAGGTGCTGCTGAGCTCGGCCGAACCGGACGAGATCCTCACGGGCAAGCTGCTCGGCCTCGGCGCCGCGGGCTTGATTCAGTTCTTCGTTTGGAGCTCGATGATCGTGCTCGCCGCCGCTGTGTTTGCCCAGCGCTTGATCGCCCTCGACATCGAGCTGCCGTGGGCGGCCCTCGGCCTTTCGCCCGTGCTCTTCGTGCTCGGCTACCTCTTCTTCGGCAGCCTCATGCTTTCCACCGGCTCCGTCGGAAGCGGCATTGCCGAAAGCCAAAAGCTCACGATGGGCTGGGCCATGCTCGCGATTTCGCCCCTCTTTGTGCTGCTCCTGCTCATCGAATCGCCCCACGGGCCCTTGGCGCTCTTTCTCACGGCCATTCCCTTCACCTCGCCGCTGGTGCTCATCGTGCGGCTAAGCGTCGAACCGGCAGGCGTTGGCTGGGTCGACATTCTCGTGTCGATCACCAGCCTCGTCGCCGCCACCTGGCTCGCCCTGCGCATCGGCTCGCGCCTCTTCCGCATCGGCCTGCTCCTCAGCGGCAGCCGCCCCTCATGGCGCGAACTCTGGCGCCAAGCCCGCCTGAGCGACTAGAGACCTGACCAGCATTGCCGCGTCGTCGCTTTGCGACGACAGCACGGCGCTTGCAGCCATCCAAACCTGGACCCCTATGCTCATAGGGGCGCTGCGGATTCGGACGCGACCTTCGTCGCACTGTCGGCGAAAATCGCCGGGCGGCAATGCTGGTCAGGTCTGGTCTCTAGACCGGTTCGACCATGAACGTTCGAACACGGCGGACTCGCTGACGAGAACGAAGGGACACACCGCGTCCACCGGCATGCGCTTAATACTCAGGATCGACGCCTTAGGCACGGCATGTGCTTTGGCGGCCGGACCATGAGCGAAGGAACGGGAGCAGGCGCCGCGATTGGCGTGGGATTTATGGCGATTCTGAGCGTCTTTGCGCGCAACGCGGACGGCTGCGGCCGCGTGGCGGCGCGTGGGCTGCGCAGCGCCGACGACGTGGTGCTCGCGAGCGCCCGGCACGCCGACGACTACGCCGGGGTGGCGGCGCGCTCCGCCCGTCACGGAGACGACTTCGGCGGGTACGCCGGGCGCGCGGCGCGCGGCGACGGCCTTGCCGACGGCGCGCGCTTCGCCGGGGCGACCGACGATGCGGCGCGCGCCGGACGCCATTTCGATGACGTGGGCGAAGCCGCCGACCCCTGGGCGCCGCTCAACGCCGAAGGCGCGCGGCGCGGCGGACGCGCGGCCCGAGGCGCCCGGCCCGCGCGACGCGCTTCCGCGCCGCACTCCGCGGGTGCGCACGGAGCAAGCCACGTCGACTTGGTCGACGCCGCGGACATCGTGGTGGAGGTCGTTTCCGCCAGCGCCGACGAGTTCGCTGACAACTCGAACGAGGCCTACGCCCCCGTCTTCGTCGCCGGCGTCGCATCGCTCGATCAAGAGCTGCTCGACTTTCACCGCGAGCACGCCCTCGTCCTCGTCTATGGACCGACGGTTCAAGACGAAGAGCAAGCGGCCGTCGAAGCGCTCAAGCACTGCGCAGCCTACGGCAAGGAATGCGTCGTCGCCGTCACCGACGCACCCGCCACGCTTCAGTCCCGCCTGGGCCTCGGCGGCGCCACGACAACGCGCCTCGCCACCTTCGCCGAGCACATGCCCAACACCACCTTCTACCGCGTCGTGTCCACGAACCCCGTACGCGTCGCAGCCCTGCACGCCGGCTCGTAGACCGAGCCGGCGGGACCTGCTGCGAACGCGAGGCTCACGGAATCGTGTCCTCGATGCGCATCGGCTCGACGGGCGCGCCGTCGCAGGTCGTCGCTAGGCGAAATGCCGAAGGTTCGATGGTGGCGAAGTTCCCGGCGGGATCGGCGCTGGGGCCGAGGTCCGCGGGGCGCTGAACCTGGGGCGCGCCGGCGACGACCTCGGCGGCGACGCCTCGGTCGATGAGGGCTTGCCGAAGCGCAGCTCCTCGCCGGCGAGCGAGGGCTTCGTCGCCGCTGCGGCCAGTCACCACGCGCAGCGTGACCGGGGGCATGCCTTCGGCGCGCAGCAGCATGGCGAGCCGATCGACGATCTCGTCGGCATCCGCGTCCCACGCCGTGCTTCCCGGCCGAAATGCAATCGGCTGGCTAAAGGACACGCTGCGTCCGACCAGGCTGCAGAGGCGCGCGTCGGGACAGCCGTCATCATCGTCCAAACCGTTGACGACCTCCGCGTCGTCAGGGCACGCATCCACGGCGTCGGCGATACCGTCGGCGTCTCTGTCGCTAACGGGGGCGGAGTCGGGGTCGGGGCAGCCGTCGTCGTCTTGAAGGCCGTCGTGGTCTTCCGCTTCATTCAGGCAGACGTCGTTTACGTCTGCAATCCCATCGCCGTCGTTGTCCTCGTCGGGGCATCCGTCGTCGTCTTGAAAGCCGTCGTGATCCTCGGGCGCATCGGGACATCCGTCGACCGAATCGAGCACCCGGTCCGCATCCATGTCCGGCTCGACGTGGGCCTCGTAGTCGTTCGCGTCATCGCCCGATCGGGAGCCATGAGACGGGGTTCCGCCACAGCCAAGGGCGACGATGCATAGGGCGCAGCGAAACACGGAGCTTCCACTCTACCGCACGCTAACCCCAGTGTTCGCTTGCGTCTGTTCGGGGCATGCGGGAGGCACCGATGCGGCGTCATTCCTCCTCGGCGTGGCGCTGCCGCGCGGTCGTCGTCTTTCCTTGCCTCGTCACCCCCATCCGCCCGCCTCGAACAGACGCAAGCGAACACTGGGGTTAGTCCGCGTAGCTTCGAACGTGCGCGCCGCCGAGATGGCTGTTCGACGAAAAAAAAACCGTGGGCGGCCTTGCGGGTTGCGATCGCTTCGTTAGTCTGCTGCTCACTATGTGGATGCATCGCTTCGTCTGAACGCCCGCCCGTGTCCCCTTCGCGCGCTGCAAACACGCAGCGCCGGACGCGGGTGAACCCGTTCCCGCGCTGAGGCCGATGCCAACGACGCCGCGTTTTCCAACGACGCCGCGTTCGTCGAACGCGTAGCTTGCGCGCGTATGCGCACGGGGCGAGCGCTCCGTGCGATTCACTCGCCGCTCGCCCGTCGTCGCGTCGTCGCCATCGAACTTCAGCCCCATCCCGGCGAGTGCGCTCGCCGGACGAAGGAGCCGTTATGAGATTTCGATCGCAGCCCGTAGCTGAACATGAAGAAGTACCCCTCGCCGATGGTGGGCGATGGGACGATACGATTGCCGCCTTCGAGGCGCGCCACGCGTCGTCCTTACGACGCCGCGCCGACGACGGCATACAGGCCTACGTCGTGTGCGTCGCCGTGGGCATGTACGCCGAAGTGAGCGAAAGCCAGCGCGCCGAGATGCTCGCCTTGGTGTCGGCCCAAGGCGACACGCTGAGGGGCCATGCGTCCGTCCGCGTACCGCTGCCACACCCGCGCACGCTGCTCGGATCCGGTCAGTGCAAAGCGCTCGCCGAAGCCGCGCGTGCGTGTGGCGCCGACACGCTCGTGCTCGACGCCGAGCTCAGTCCTTCGCAAATGCGGAACGTTGAGGATCTCGCGGGCATGCCTGTGCGCGACCGCGAGTCCGTCATACTCAACGTCTTCCTTCGCCACGCGCGCAGCCGTCGGGCACGCGTGCAGGTGAAAGTGGCGCAGCTCGAATACCTGCGGCCGCGCATTCGCGGCCTTGGGCTTGAGATGGACCAGCAGGCCGGCGGACTCATGCGCGCCCGCGGGCCGGGCGAAACGGCCTCCGAGCTCTTGGCCCGCAGGCTCGACGGCCGCCTCGCGGAGCTACGCGGCGTGCTGAAGAAGCTCCAGCGAAGCGCCCACGAGCAGCGAAGGCGCCGCTCGAGGGCGAAGACGATCGCCCTCGTCGGCTACACCAACGCCGGCAAGACCTCGCTGATGAACGCCCTGACCGGAGCTGGTCTTTCGGCCCGGGACGTGCCCTTCGAAACGCTCGACACCACGTCACGCTGCCTCACGCGCCACGGCGGCGACGTGGTGCTGAGCGACACCGTTGGCTTCATTCGACGCTTGCCCGAGCGACTCATGGCCAGCTTCGAATCGACGCTCGCCGAAGCGGCGCACGCCGATCTGCTGCTCATGGTGGTGGACGCGTCCGATCCCGAATGGGCCGAGCACCTCGACATGAGCGAGGACATTCTCGAGCGCCTCGGTGCATCGGAGACGCCGTGCTTCTACGTGTTCACCAAGGCGGATAAGGACGTGCAGCTCTCACCGCGCCAACTGGCCAATATCACCCGCGACCACGACGCGATGCTCCTCGCCACCACGAACGCGCGCGCCGTTGCCGAGCTCAAACAGCGCGTGCTGCTCGCCGTTCAGGGTCACGTCGCGGAAGAGATATTCGTTCGCTACGAACACGCGGCGACGCACGCGCTGATTCAGCGAACGTGCCGCGTGTTCGATACGAAGGCCGAAGACGAGGGCCTGCGCTACCGGCTCAGCGCGCCCCGCGAAGCGCTCGATGCGGTTCAGCGGTCCGATGAGAAGGCATCCAGCGAGAGGGACGACCAATGACGTTGCTTCAAGCTTCCGGCCTGCGCATTCAGTCGGCGGGCGGTCGTACGCTCATCGATGGATTGAACATGCAGCTCGAACGGGATGCGGTGGCGCTCGTGGGCCGAAACGGCGTCGGCAAGTCAACGCTCCTTCGCGTCCTTTCCGGCGCCGACGCGCCCGCGCGCGGTCGCGTAAGGGGTGAGCGCGCACTCCTCGTGCCGCAGCAGCTCGCGGGCGGCCTAAGCCCGGGCGAGCGACGCCGATACCATCTCGACCTCGCGTTTCGACAAGAACCGGCGCTGCTCCTCCTGGACGAACCTTCGCGCGATCTCGACGAGGCCGGCGTGCGCTGGCTCCGCCAGCGACTCAGCGCTTTCGACGGCGGACTGGTCGTCGCGTCCCACCGCGAAGCGATTCTCGAACTCTTCGAGCACTTCTTTGTCGTCGAGGAGGAAGGCTGCCGCTACTTCGCCGGCACCTTCCTTCAGCTGAAGTACGACCTCGACGCGCGCCGGCGGCGCGCCGAACGTCGCTTCGTGGCCCAGCTGAAGGACCTGGAAGCGAGCGAAGTGCGTCACGAGCGCATCCTTCGTCGTCGGCGCCGTAAGAAGAACCTTGGGCGTCTTCACGAGCTCGGGCGAAACCCGAGTCGCGGTCAACTCGGCGCAAAGACGAGCTACGCGCAGGAGTCGCAAGGGCGCGCTGCAAAGATTCGCAACCATCGCCAAGGAAAGCTGCGCGCCCGGGCCGCGCTCTTTCGCCAGGCGCTCCAGGTCAACCTCCCGCTTTCGCGGCTCTTGAAGGCGCCGGGGCCGAATCCATCCCCCGCGATTCGTCTGCAGCAGATCAGTCTGCGCCGCGGCGAAGCCCACCTTCGCGACGTCTCCTTTCAGATCGCCCAGCATCGCGTCGCCATCACCGGCCCGAACGGCGCCGGTA
>JBCCRV010000155.1:0-12572 GCA_039201085.1 Myxococcota bacterium
ACTCTGCAGCCAGCTCCCAGCTCCCCGTGACGGGCGTTCTGCGCCGTGCTCCTGCATCAAGCAGCCGGCTCCCTGCGCTGGGCGTTCTGCGCCGTGCTGTGAGCGTCGAGCGTCCTGCATCGAGCGCCTGCGTCGAGCGTCGAGCGTCCTGCATCGAGCGCCCAGCTTCCTTCATCGAGCGCCCTGCGTCGAGCGTCCTGCGTTCCGCGCCCTGCGTCCTGCGTCGCCGGTCAGCCGCCGGGAAGGTAGCCGCGGAGGCGGCTGGTCACGGCGGCGCGCTCGCCGCTCATGCGCATTTCCATCGACGCTTCCTGAAGGGTCATGCCGACGCTTGGGCAGTAGGACGTGCGAATCGTGCGGCCGTCTTCGCCGCCCGTGCCCTCTGTAACGACGCAGCCGTCGAAGGTCCCTGCGGGCACTTCGACCTGTTCACCCACGGCGACGATGCGCACCGTACGGCCGCCCGCGCCCGCCCATTCGGTGCCGATCTCCAGGGGAGCGCGCAGGTACCAGACGCCCTGAATCAGATCGAAAATGCCTTCCGGGCGGCGCTCGAAGCGCGAGAGCTCGCCGCCGTTGTTGCGAATATCCATGCGCTCGCCGTCGATCGCCTCGACGCGAAGCACGCCAAAGACCGGCGGACCGAAGCCCGTGTCAATGTCGTAGGACCACACGCCACCTTCCTCCATCGGGAAGTAGTCATGCACGTGCAGGGGCGCCGCTTCGGTCGCCGTTTGCGCCGCGCCGCAGGCGCAAAGAGCCAGAAGGAGCAAGCGCTTCATAAAACGTACTTCCACACAATGAAGAAAAAGAACGCCGTGCACGCCAGGAGCACAGACACCTGCATCGGATCGACCGAGACGCGCCGCCGCAGCGTGTCCGCCGCCAGCTTCACGTCGCCCTCCGCACTCCGCAGCGACTCCGTCAGCTCGCGCACCTTCGCATAGTCACCCGCGACAAACGCATCGTGTGCCTTTTGCAGCGTCTCACCCGCATCCGTGCCTTTGCCCGGCAGGGGAAGAATCGGATCGGCGGAAAACCCGCCCTCAGCCTCAGAAGACACGCCGCGCATCTTCATGTGCGAAAGCGAAGGGCGCAAGCCGCAGGGAGCGATGGCGTCGTGGAACACGACCATCCGATGCCGAACGCGCACCAAACGTTCGGCCTTTCAGCCTTGCGCCACTCGCTGAACAGGGCGACAACCTCAGCGTGAGGAGCTACGTCTACCACACGTGCGGGGACGTTCATCCCGGCCCTCCGAGGGTGTGGGGCGCGATCGCGCCGGAGCGGGTGTACGCGATCGCGGCGCCCTACCATCGCGGCGCACCACCATCACGGCGCAGCGGCGAACGGCGCGCAGCATGAGTCGTTCGGCGGTGCTTTCGGGACGGATCGACGCGCGCGATCGGGCGAAGCAGCGGCGGCGTCTCGACCGTGCGCTGCGCCCCGAGCTCAGCCCCTACGAAGCGATCTGGGCGTGGCTGGAGCGTTCGAAACTCGATGAGCTGGCGCCGAACGGCATGGGCCGCTTCGATCTGAACGCGTACCTCATGCGCACGGGCGAGTTCTCGCTGCCGCCGGCGGAACGTCTTCGCCAGCTTGCGATGTTCGTGGAGCCGTCCTTCACCGCCCTCGCCCACCCGGCGCTCGATCGCATCTACGAAGCGGCGCTTCGCTATGACGACGCATCCGCCGAGCTTTGGCATTCGCGCGGCATCTCCGCGAAGTACGCGGCGGAGAGCCTCGAAGACGGCGCCCAGCAGTCGAAGCTCGTGGCGCTCTCCCGGCGCTGCCTGTACCGCGCTTGGGAGCTTCAGCCCGACGATGCCGGCATCGCGTACTCGATGGGCCTCTGGCATTACTTCTTTGGCGAGGACCGTGACGAGACCGCTGAATGGTTCGAGCGCGCACTACGGCTTGAGCCGGGCCACGGCTACGCGCGCCTCTACCGGGCCCACTGCCTTCACGACGCGGCGCGATGGGCCGAGGCCGTCGAAGCATACGAAGCCGTGCCCCTCAACACTTTCACGGGGCCGAAGGCGTGGCTCGTCGATCTTCACCTGGAAGCGCTCGCCTACTGCCGGCTTCGAGCTGGCGACCGGGACGGCTCGCTCGCGGGCTTTGACGCGCTCTGCACGCGCTTCGAAAAGGAGCCGATGCGCATGCAATGGCTCGCTCTGGTCTATCTCCGGGAGGCGAGCCAAGGCGAACTCAAGGAGGAGCTGGGCGCCCGCTTCAACAAGCTCATCGAGCTCTCCAAGACGCTTGAGCTCCCGTAGAGCGCCCTCCGTTAGTCCGCGCCTGACGTTCGAACGCACTGCTCCGCGGCGTCGACTTCATGCAGCACGCGCCTGGCGTGCACGAGGAACCGCTCACCCGCGGGAAGCAGGCGCATGCCCCATGGCGTTCGTTCGAAGAGGCGGGCGCCGAGCTCGTCCTCGAGACTGCGAATCTGCCGGGTCACGGGCGGCTGGGACACGTGCAGCCGCGCGGCTGCACGGCCCACGTGTTCTTCTTCAGCGACGGCGACGAAGTACTTGATCTGACGAAGGCTCATGGGGCGATACGGAGAAGGGCGACACGAAGAAGAGCGATACGAACAAGGTATTGGATCGAACGCGCGGGCGGTAGCCATGTTCAAGGCATGTTCATCGAGGTGCTCGGCGCGAAGGCGCAGAATCGCATGCGGACCGCCGGCGCCGTTGCCGCCGCTACGCTGCACTGGGTTGGCCAGCAGCTGCGCGCGGGCATGACCACCGCGGAGATTGACGGACTCGTTCGCGAGGACACGGCCCGGCGCGGCGCCGTTCCAAGCCAGCTCGGCTATCGCGGCTTTCCGGCCGCCGTGTGCACAAGCGTCAACGACGTCGTTTGTCACGGCATCCCGGGCGAAACCACCCTTCGAAACGGCGACATCGTGGCGGTCGATGTGACGTCCAAGCGGAACGGCTATCACGGGGACAACTGCGCAACGTTCTTCATCGGCGCGCCGTCGCCCGAAGCTCAGCACGTGGTCGACGTCGCCCGGCGCTGCCGGGACGTTGGTATCGCGCAGGTGCGGCACGGCGCTCGGCTGGGCGACATCGGCGCTGCCGTGGAGCAGCTTGCCCGCTCCGAAGGCTGCCGCATCGTGCGCGAAATGGGCGGTCACGGCATCGGGCGACGCATGCACCTTCCACCCCATGTCGCGCACTTCGGCAAGGCCGGAACGGGCCGGCGCCTCCGCGCCGGCATGGCGCTCACCGTCGAGCCCATCGTCACCTTGGGCGATCCCACGCTCGTGCACGACCCCGACGGTTGGACCCTGCGCACGCGCGACGGAAGCTGGTCCGCCCAGTTCGAGCACACCGTGCTCGTCACGCGAAGCGGCGCGGAGATTCTGACGCGGCAACCAACGTGAGGACGCGCGGGTTCACTCGTTCATGTCCGCGTCGACGAGGCTCTCGGAGCGCTCGAAGCTCAAGGGTTGGGTCATGCCCGAACCTACGTGCGGCATGGGCGAGGTTCACCCCCGCTTCCGCGCGCTCGATCGGGCTCAGTTTGCGAAACTCACAAAGCCGCGCGAGGTCAACTTCACGCGCCGTCGCGGCCACGTCCGGACCAACCCGAGCAATCCACGACCGAACCGTCTCGCGAGGTTTGCGCACACCTACTGTTTTCCGTACGGCGGGAACTGGGGGACGTCTTCGGGGATTTTCCAGCCGTCGCCCCAGAGGGCGGCGCCGCCGTCGATGGTGATCGTTTGGCCCGTGAGGTAGTCGCTTGTGGGCGCGAGCAAGAAGCACACGACGTGGCTCACTTCGCGCGCGTCGCCGAGGCGCCGAAGGGGCGTGGCATCCACCATGCCTTCGAGGAGTGACGACGGGTATTGGTTCGTGCCAACGGTGCGAATGATGCCCGGGGCGACGGCGTTGACGCGCACGCCGTGGGCCGCCCATTCGACGGCGAGGCTTTGGGTCAGGTTCTGCACGCCGGCGCGGGCGGCGCCCGTATGGGACATGCCGGGAAAGCCGCGGGAAACCTCCGCCGTGATGTTCACGATGCGTCCGCGCTTCTGCGGTAGGAACACGTGGTTCGCGACGGCGTGAATCACGCGCCAGGTGCCGAGAAGGTTGTTGCGCACGACGGCGTCAAAGCCCTTCGGCGAAATGTGCTGGGCTGGCGCGGGAAACTGGCCACCGGCGTTGTTGACGAGCATGTCGAGGCCGCCCAGGGCCTCCGTGGCCGCCTTCACATAGGTGGCTACGGCTTCGTCGTCGCGAATATCACACGGCGCCGCGAACACGGTGGCGCCGTCGCGAGCGGCGGCGAGCTCTTCCTTCGCCGCTTCGAGCACTTCGGGCCGGCGCCCGCAGATCGCCACGTTCGCGCCGAGCTGAACAAGCTCGCCCGCAATCGCGAGGCCGATGCCCGTGCCGCCGCCCGTGATGATGGCGCGTTCGCCCTCGAAGAGCCCGGGCCGCAGCGGCGTCATGCTTCCTCCTTCTTTCCGCGCCGCTCAATGAGGAAGGCCATGAGCACGCCCACGTAGTAGAGGCTCACGAGCGGAATGAGCATGAGCACCTGCGTGACGACGTCCGGCGGCGTGAGGAACGCCGCCATAAAGGTGGAGAGCACGATCCACCAGCGGCCAAACTTCATAAGCGCACGCCAGTTCACAATGCCCATTGCACTCAGCACGGTGATGATGACGGGAATTTCGAAGACGACGCCAAAGGCGAGCAGAAGCCGCGTCGTCAGCGAGAGGTAGTCCGCCATCATGATGGTGGCTTCGGCGCCCATCTCCATGCCGACGTTCAAGAGAAAGTCGCACGCGAGGGGAAAGACGACCGAGTAGCCAAAGATGGCGCCGCCGGCGAAACAAATCGTGGACGCAAAGATGAACAGAAACGCCATGCGCTTTTCTTTGCGGTAGAGGCCCGGCGCGATGAAGGCCCACACCTGGTAGAAGATCCACGGCGACGCGAGCAGGATGCCGCACACCAGCGAGATCTTGATCTGCGTAACGAAGGGCTCGGTGAGGTTCGAGTAGTGAATCGGGCTCTCTTCGAGGCCGAGCTTCGCGTACGAAAGGCTAAGCGGGCGCTGAATCCACTGGAAGAGCTCTTCAACGAAGACAAAGCAAAGGGCCGCCGCGGGCAGCAGCCCATAGATGGCGTGCACAAGCCTCGTGCGAAGTTCGCCGAGATGCTCGAAGAAGCCCATCTCGACGTCGTCTTCGGGGGCGTCCACCGCTTCTTCGCTCATGGATCGTGCCTCGTCGTTTCATCGCCGTAGTCGATGTCTTCGGTGTCGAGGGCCATCGTCGCCTCGCGCGGCGGCCGGGACGGCGGAATCGATTTGGGCAGGCTTGGACGCGGTGGCGCCGAGGGCCGGTCCGGCGGAGGCGGCGCCGACGGGCGCGCGGAAGCGGGCGGCGGGGGCGGGACCGAACCTTGCGACGCGGACGGCGGTAGCGGCGGCGAAGAAGGCCGCGGCGGGACGGGCACCGAACTCGGCGGCGGCGCGACGGAGCTGGGCGACGGGCGCACCGAAGGCGGCGGCGGAGGCGGGACCGAACGCGCGCGCGGAGGCCGCGCGGGAGGAGGCGGCGGCGCCGAGGGCCGCACGGAGGGCGTACGCGGCGGCGGCGGGATCGACGCGCGCTTTGCCTCCGTCGGCACGGGCGGCGGAATCGAAGGCGCCGACGAAGGCCTGGCCGGTGTGGAGGGTGCCGGCGCCGTCGCTTCGGTCTTGGCATCGGCGTAGGGATCGACGGCGGGAATGCCCATCATCGTCGGCTCGGCGTTGTCGACGGCTTTCGCGTCTTTGACGGGCGGAGCCGGTTCGGAAGGCGCCGTGGGGTCCGACGGCGCCTTCGATTCGGTGCCCACGGCCACGGCCGGGGCGACGGCTACGTTGTCCTTTCGGTGCTCGCCTTCGAGGTGCTTGGCGAAGTTGAGATCAACCCCTTCGCGGGGAAGTTCCTGGGCCCGATCCTTCGCCGTTAGCTTGTGGTCACGCCGGGGAGCCGGTGCTCGCTGGATGTCGCGGTTCAAGGCCCGCATGCCGATCGGGTCGTCGCGCATCAGTTCGTCGATGCCCGAATGCTTGCGCAGCTCGCCGGCGGCTTTGCGCACTTCGCGCAGGCCCTTGCCCACGGTGCGCATGAACTCCGGCAGGCGCTTCGGCCCCAAGGCGATCAGCACCACGATCGCGAAGATCAGCATTTCGCCTGAACTGATGCCGAACATGAAGGCGCATCATCGCTGGATCGCCGCTCCACCCGCAAGCCCTACGTGCGGGCGGAGCGGTTCGACGTCACCACTCGGGCCGCTTTGACGCCCGCAGCAAGGCTTCCACGCTGTCGGCCAGCTTCTTCTAGCCGTTCAATTCGTACGAAATCGTCTCGTGTACGCCGCCCGCGTCGCCCATTTAGCCGCCGCAAAGGTCCGAGCCGAAAATCACGACCTAGAGCGCTTCACAGAGCACGGCCGAACCCAGGTAAAGGTCGGCGTTGCCCCCGCCCGCCTGGTTTCGCGTCTCGATGTTGGGGTCGCGGGCGATCGCGCCGAAATAAACGGTCGCGCCGATGCCCCCGTCGAGTCGCACGCTGAGGGCGCTTTCGCCGACGCGGTTATCGACGGGCGCATCGCGGGTGAACACCACCTCCCCGAGCAAGAGCGTTCCCGTTGACGGAGACCCATCGCTGGCCACCGTTCGAAGCACCAATCGATCGGTGCTGGTGCTGAGCCCGTCGCGCCGCTCGAACGATGCGAGCCCGGCCAGCCCCTCGAAGAGGGGCGATGCGCTGGGCGCACCCACCGCCACCACGCCATCGCCGCGAAGGTCGAGGCTGCCTTCGCCCTGAAGCACGCAGGCGCCCGTCTGGTCCACGCTGCAGCGCACCACGGCCGCATTGATGCCGAAGTCGCCGTCAAAGCCGCCACCGATGCTGGGAACGACGTTCGCAACCATCGTCGTCTCAAAGTTCCGGCCCAAGTCAAACTCCCGCGCCAACACCGCGAGCACCGGCGCACTCGCGTCGCTGCCGAAGCGTCGCGTAACGGCAATTCGGTCCTCCCGATTCACCGTCCAGATCGTCAAGTCAGGGCCATCGTTGACGCCCTCGTTCACCAGCGCCGCGGTGCGTCCCCCGTGCGATCCCACCGAAGGCACGCCCGACAACGGACCGTCGCATCGAAGGTTCACGACGGGAAAGTCACGTGGAATCGTCGCCAGCGTCGAGCGAAATCGGTTGTTGAAGAAGAGCGTTCCGTCGCCGAGAAGATCGATTCGATCGAGGGGCGACATCTGGGGCGCTTGCACGTTGACCTCTTCGGTGCCGACGAAGCACTCCGCGCTTCGAACCGTAAGGTCGAGCGCTAAAGTGGTCAGCATATCCGACTCGGCGTTGTAGTTCGCCCTGCCGAGCAAGCCGCCGCCGTGAAGGGCGATGTCGACCACCGGGTTCGGGCCCTCCCGGCGCACGCTCCGTGAATGCCGCACATCGCTTCCGTCGGGTGCGACCGAGAGGGTGCTGCTGCGAACCTCGCGGAGCGCCTCGTCGAGCACCAGGAGCCGGCCGACGGATCCTCCCCTCGTGATTTCGGTGTACGTGACCACCACGCGCCCCCCCTCTTCGAGGGGCACGTGCGCCAGCGAGAGGTCATACATCATGGCGTCCCGCACTTCGGCAATCGCGTCGAAGCGTACGCTACCCAGTTCTGCAAACTCAGGAAAACCCGCCGGGAGTTCGAGCGCCGTACCGTCGCACGCGTTGACCATCCCATCGCCGCAGATCGCCGCGCCCGGAAACATGGCGGCGTTCGCGTCGTCGCAGTCCGCCGGTTCAGCGCCGCATTCGACGCGTTCGAAACCATCCCCGTCGCCGTCGCAAGGCATGCACGTGCCATCGATGCAGGCCTCGTCGTCCGCACAGCCGCTGTCGGGGGTGCACGCCATGTCGACGGCAAGCTCGCTGGCCATGTCAACGGACGCGTCGCGCATGTCGAGCGAGCCGTCGCGTGTATCGGTCATGCCCTCGTCTGCATCCAGCGCTGCCCCGTCGACGGCTTGGTCCACGGACGCGTCGCCGCCCGTGAAGTCGCTGTCCGGGAACAAGGCCGAGCAGGCGCCCAGGAGAACGGTGCACATCACGGGGAGCGCACCGCTGCCGCTGCGAGCCATCGTCAAAACCTCACCGAAGCGCTCGCGCCCGCCGATTCGGGTGTCGCAAAGGGCGCGACGGACACGCCGCGCTCGTCGGCGCGGCGCCGGCTGAGCAAGAGCAACGTGATGCCGGCTCCCAAACCCGCGAGGCCGATCGCGAGACCGACGTCGGCGCCTCGCCGAAAGCGCCTCAGGCTGTCGAGCTCATCACTGGCGCACGTACGCGAAGCCTTGCACTCGCTGAGCTCGTTGTTTTCCCGAAGGGTCAGCCCGCCCAGCACGCTAAAGGTGAGGGCGCCGGCGGCTCCCACACCCAGCGCGACAAAGGCGGGGATTCGCAAAGGCGAGCTCGAAGAAGGCGCTTCGGGCGTCCCTTCACCGGCCTCGCCGCGATCCGTGTCATTCGGCGCGGCTTCATCGGATCCGGCGTCCATCGCATCGGCCGCCGCCGCACGCTCCCTAAGTGTGTCGATGCGAAGTTGCACGCCCTCCGCCGACACGTGCTCCCGGCCCGTTTCACGCTGCCATGCGAGAAACCCTTCAAAGGCTGCGATCGCCTCTTCGAGATTGACGAGCCGCTCATGGCAGAGGCCGATGTTGTAGAGCATCTGCTCTCGCCCGCTGATCTCGTAGGCGACGGTGAACGCTTCCAAAGCGCGCGCGTAGTCTGCACGCTGAAAGTACGCCTCACCCGATTCGAAATGGGTGCGCGCCTCGTCGTCGCGTTCGCTTTGGGCGTAGCCGCGGGATGGCACCGAAGCCGCCAGCAGCGCGAAAAGAAGAGTCACGAGCCGCATCACGCGGTGAGCATGCCACAAGATGGGCCCGTTTGAGTGAGACCAAATCGACCTTCGAACGCGACGTGGGGTCCGCTTCGCGGCATCCAGAAACTTAGGCAAGGCCTGGGCACCCTTGTTCGCACGACAGCCACGGCGGCCACCTTGCCATGCTCACCCAAACGATCGCATGGTTTCACCAGAGGCGACCGCATTCATCAAAGAGTGGCGTCTACCTACAATGTAAAGGGGAGACCGCGCGATGGAGGAAAGATCGTTGCAGAGCCAACTCGGAGCGAACGTTGCCGTCCGACGGGGGCAACACGCGTGGCCATGCCATCGGGCGCTCGCGATCGTGAGCGCCCGGGGAGTGGCGTTGAGCGCAACGGTATGCGCCAATGCCCAGACTCGGAGCTATGAACGAAGCTTTACCGAGCTCGTGGAGATCCATGCAGTCCGCGACGGTTTCGTGGTGATCGGCCGCGAACTGTCCAGGGTTGAGGAGGAAAACGAAGCGGTCGTCATTTGGCTTGACCCCACGAGCGACGGTGCGGCTCCCGATCTTAATCTCGAGAGGGAACCGAGCTTCGCGGCGGCAGCTCCGTCTGGTGCAGGGAGCGTTCAGGTCCTTTTGGTGCGCGAACCTCCAACCGGCGAAACGACCCGTGATGCGGTGCTGCTGACTTTTGATGGCGCATGGACCGCGGCAGCAGCCGGCATCGATCCTGGACGGCTGCGCGTCGCCCAAGCGGCCGTTCGCTCCGAACGCGGATGGGCAATTCATGACCTCGGTCAGATCAACGGTCGAATCTTGGGGACCCTCCGGGAGTTCGACGGGTCCGACTGGCAGCCCACGGAAACGCTCAACTTCCCGCAGTTCATGGCCACCGGCACCGGGCTTGGGCGCTTGTCGAACACCGACGTCATCTATGCGGGTGTGAACGGCGTCATCGACGCCATCGACTTCACGCCACGCTCCTTGGGCGCCTTTCGCGCGTGGAGCATCGGCGGCGACAACCGTTCGTTCGACCTCCTCTGCCCCACCCCCTGTATGGACGTCGAGCCTAGCGCCCAGGTCAAGCGCGTCGCGGCGCGCTCCGCGAGGGTGGATGGGAGCATGGTCGGCGCAGCCGTAGCCTCCGGCGAGAATATGTCGATCTCCGGCGACGCCGGCCCCTTCGTCTCACCCTTCACCGGTGTAGCCGCCGTGAATCGGGACCGCGAGGTGCTCTTCCAGATCGTCTTCGACGAAGGCGAGACGGTGGGGGACGTGGACACGAACGGGGTGCACGTGATGTGGATGCAGGGAGGCGATGTGCACGTGCTTCCGGCGGAGCGGAACGACGGAAGCGTGGAAAGCGCCTTTTTCACCCCCTCCAACGACACAGACCCACTCAACGAGATCGCCCTGAGCGGTCCGTTCGCCGCCCTTCAGTACGCGAATCGCGTCGAGATCTACGACCTGCGATGCGCCGCCGCTGGTGCTGCGGACGTGGGTCTCAGCTGCCCGATGGGCTTCTCGTGCGCCGGAGCGGGGCTGAACTCGGGGTGCCGTCCCAACCCGAATGTTCCGGACGCCGGGGTTGAGGACATGGGCCGCCCGGACGCGAGCATCGCGGACGGGGGCCCCACAAGTGACGGCGGCGCACCGGACGGCGGCGGTGGTGCGGACGCTGGACTAGGCGCGGACAGCGGCTCCGGCGCGGACGACGATATCCGGGTTCGCGACGAACTCTCGTGCACCTGCCGAATCGCAGGCGGACACTCGCCGAGTTTTCCACCGCTCACCCCGCTGGTGATCTTGAGCGTCGTCGTCTGTTGGCGCCGCAGGCGACTGACGCGAATCAAGCGTGCAAAGGGAGTTCGAGCGTGAAAGCGTTGATGTTATACGTCGCCATTGCACTGGGGACGCTCTGCACGTCATCGGCTGCGGCCCAAGGGGAGCTGTCCGAAGACGAACGCCGCGTCGACGCTCAAGCAAGCTTCGAGCAGGCCACGCGACACTACGAAGCCGGGCGGTTGGATGAAGCGATCGAGGGGTTCACGCGCGCGTACGAACTCGCCCCCCTTCCCGAGCTTCAATACAACCTGTACCTGGCGCACCGTGATGCGGGACACCGCAGCGCCGCCGCCGATGCGCTTCGCATCTACCTTCGCGACGCTGGCGAAATCGAAAGCGAGCGGCGCCAGAGCCTCGAGCGCCGACTGCGGGCGCTCGAGGACAGTCACGGGCCTGCCGAGCCCAACGAATCGAATCCCGACGTGCCGCCCAGCGCCGAGACGCCGCCCGTCGACGACGCCCGTGAAACCGCCTTTCGCCGGCGCACCCGCACGGGCGCAGCGCTCGTGTCGAGCGGAGGAGCCATGCTGGTGGGCTCGCTGGTCAGCGGCTTACTCGCCCAAGGCACCAAAAGCGACCACGATTCCCAGTGCGTCGAGCAGGGATGCGGCACCGCGACAAACGATCGCCTCACGGACGAGTTCGAGCGGCGTAGGAATGCAGCGTGGGTTTTGGGCGTCGCCGGCGGTGCGGCGGCGGGGGTCGGCGTCATTCTCTTGCTACTTCGGCCCGAACGTTCGCCTGCAGTCGAGCCAGCGGTGGCGTGCTCTCCGGACGGCTGCGCGTTGACCCTTCACAGCCACTTCTGAAAGCGATCCGTTGTCTTCGCCAAGTCGCCATTGGGCGCACCGGCAGGCGGCGCAGACCTCCTCAGTCGACGTTTGCGAGCTCGGCGTCGAGACGGGCCTCGAGTCGATCCCAGTCGGCGTCCTTCTCCGTGGGCCAGGCCCGGACCGCTCGGCGCGTTTGAGCGAGTCGCCAGCCGAAGAACGCAAAGCCAGCCGTTACGGCCGCGAGTAGGAGCCACACCAGACCGAAGCTCGGGTGGCCGCCTTGAAGGTCGAAATCCGGTGCACGAGACTGCAGACGCGCACGTATTTGCTGGGCCGATGCACCTTCCCGGACCCAATCACGGATATCCGCCCGCCACGCCGCCGCACGCGGGCTGGGGCAGTCATAGAGCGTCTTACCCGGGCAGAAGGGGCTCATCGTGTTCCGTTCAAGCGAACGCGCGAGCTGTGATTCCGCGCCTTCGTCTTGCGCATCCGCGCCGAGCGTGAGGAACGGGCCAAGGACCAGGGCAAAGAGCAAAAGCTGACGTCTCACAGGCCGAACCTAGGGCCGACAAGCGCGCGGCGGCCGCGGTCGATCGTCGCGCCTACGAAGCCAACGGGTTGGGGCTCGCTCATTTGGAGCAGCGCAAGGTGCGGGAGCTGAGCGCGATCACGGCGCACCGACTCCGCAGCGGAACCGATATCGGACGCCGCAACCGCTAACTGGAGGCGGACTCGAGCTCGTGGGCCATCGATTCGATGCGCTCGACCTGCGAGCGGGAGCTTTCCGTAAGCTCCTTGATGCGCCGCGCCGCTTCAAGCGTGTCTTCGCTGCCTTTCATCTGGGCGCGCTGGGACTGGTGAAGCTGGTCGACCATGTTGGAGATGCTCTCGATCGACTGGCTGATCTGACGGCCGCCGCGGGCCTGCTCCTGGCTTGAACGCTCCACGTGCTGGGTGATCAGGCGCATCTTCTCGGCGCTTTTCATGATGAGCTCGGAGCCGCGGGCCTGCTCGGCGGTGGCGGCAGCG
>JBCCRV010000156.1:0-12571 GCA_039201085.1 Myxococcota bacterium
CTCGTTCACAAGCATGCCGTCGAGCTCGTCGTAGGTCTTTTCGATGGTGCCGCCCGTCGACACCAGCGCGACGCGAAAGCTCACGTGAGCGACTCGACGTCCTCGGCGTCCACGTCGTCGATGGCGTCGTCCCGGCGCTCGATCCAGCGCTCGCGCTGCGCCGGTGCGCCGAGACCGCTCTTCAGCATCCACTCCACCAGGTCGTCGTCGAGCAGATCGACGACGGTTTCCGCGCGCTCAACGACCGCGCCCGCAAGCTCATCGATGTCGAGACCGCGGTGGGCGTCGAGGTCGGAGTGAACAAGCAAAAACCCGCGACCGTCGAGGCCGAGCTTCACGTCCCAATACTGCGCATTCGCCGCAAGGCACCACACGAGAAAGCCCGGGCCGGCTCCAGCAGGCGAAGGGATCGCAACGCCGATTCGAAGCATCTCTGCCTCCGCGTCGTGGTCGATGCGCAACGTGACCTCGCCATAGCGAGCGTCGACGACGGCCCGAAGACCTTCGGGAAGTCGACGCAAACCGTCCAGGTCTTCGTCCATTCGGCCCTGCAGCCGGTCGAGCAGATCGCGTGCCATGGCCCAATCATGCGCGCCCGCGCGCCGAAGGCAATACAAGAATTGGCGCGGGTCGGTCTTCGAAGCATCCGGCGCAGAAATCCCGTCGGCGCGTCGGCCCGTCGGCGACGCGGCGTGCGTAAGCCGAACGAGTTCCGGTCGGGTCTCGAGCCGGTCAAACGGCGAAATGGCGAACCAGCACCCAGGCGCTCCCGCTCATCGGAAAATAACGGACCACGATTCGAGGACACAGGGCGTGTCTTCAAACTCGCGCGTGTGGATTCGTGGTCCGCTCGTCGGCGAGTTTGCGTCTGCGAGGCGAAGGAATCCCCGGCGGATTTCAAGCCGAAGAGATGGCGAAATCGACCATGAGCGGGGCGTGATGGCGAGGCGCATGCGCTATTTTGAAGACACGCCCTAGAGCGGATTGGCAGGCGCCAGCGTTTCCGTTCGCCCGTCCGGGTAGACGGCCACGGCCCACCGTTCGACTTCGTACGCTCCCCCCGGAACACCCGCATTCCAGTCGAGGTTCAGCCACACCGGGCACGATTGGCCCGGCCGAAAGTGCAGCTCGCCGACGGATTGTTGCCCGAGGTTTGGGTCACGGTGGGTGCGATAGTGGCTAACCAAGCGGTCACGCACCTCCGACGCTTCCCCGTGAACGCACGCTTCGGCGTATGCGTGACCGCCTTCCACCCCGCCCATCATGACAATGCGGGCCTCGCCGCCAATGGCTTCGATCATCGCCGCAAGCACGATCGCGAAGTCGTCGCAATCGCCGACGAACCCGTTGTCGATCGTCTCCGACGCTAGCGCAAAGTACTCCGTACCACGCGGGTCGTTCACGTAGCGCCATTCGCCACGAACATGACTCCAAATGCGGGCGACCTGCTCCACCCGGAACGGTCCGTCTTCCACGGACGCGATGCGCGCAGCGGTATTGCGCGTCACCGGAGCTCGCGTGTCGATCGCGTCCGTCACGGCCCTTCGTGAATGCACGCGAATCGAGCGTTCTTCCTCGCTTGCGGCTCGGGTGGCGCCGGGAAGCTCACCGAGTCGCGACGCCGCCGCGACGAGCACGTCGAACTTGATCCACACCACCGCAGCCAGCACCGCCACCACCATGGCGAACGTCGCCGCGCGCCACGGGCGCTTGACCCGCGTCCCCTTCGGCCCCGCTTCGAGCCGCTGGCCGCAGTGGCCGCACCGCAGAAGGCCGCCCTTGAAGTCCCTCGGCATGACGCCGCGCTTGCCGCACGCGCCACACACGAAGCGGCGCCGCGGAAGGCGCTGAGCCACCAGGGTGCCCGTCGACCCTTCGCGAAGGAGCGGTCGGAGCTGGCGGTCGCTCCACGGCAGCTCAGCTTCGCCGAGACGCACGTCGTCACCGATGCGAACGTGCGTCTTCGTCGTTGGATGGCCGCGCACGAAGGTGCCATTGGCGCTGCCGAGGTCCTCGAGGAGCAGACGCTTGCCGTCCCAACGGAGTCGGGCGTGCCTCGCCGATACCGTGGGATGGTCGATCCTCACGTCACAGTTCGACGAACGTCCAATGACGACCGAGCGCGTCATGGTTCCTATTCTACGCTGTCCCTCGCTTGGGGCGCCAAGGGTCCTTCCTGAGCGGCGAGTACGCGAAGCACATTTTCGCCAAAAATGGGGCGAATTGGCAGCCCTCGGCCTTCGAGTACCTCACGCAGGGCGGCCAAGTCCCGAACATCACGCATGCCAAGGGGCAGTTCGGGCACCCCGTCGAAGTCCGAACCCAAGCAGACGCCCTCCGGTCCCGCGATCCGAACCATGTGCTCGAAGTGGTCCGCGAGGGTGTCGAGCGTTGGCGGGGCGATCTGCGGATCGATCTCCATCGCCAAGCGCATCGCTGCCGCGCCGCGATCGACCCAGTTTGTGTAGGCGTCTTGCAGCGGTTCGAAACGCGCCCGCTCGCGCCAGCTCAATCGCTTGCGACGAAGCCGGTAGTCACGGTCAATAAACTGGGTGAAGTAGTTGACGCACACGGCGCCCCCGTTCGCTGCCACCCGTCGGATCATCGCGTCCGTCATATTGCGGGGAATGTCGGCGAGCGAACGCGCCGACGAATGGCTCGCGAGCACCGGCCTCCGCGTGCGCTCCATCGCTTCCCAAAACGTACGATCGCTGACGTGGCTGATGTCGACGATCATTCCCAGACGATTCATCAAAGCGATGGCGCGCGCTCCGAGCGGCGTCAGCCCTTCATCTGGATGCTCGCCAAGCGATGAATGGCCGAGCGGGCTATCGATCGACCAGGTGAGCGTCATATAGCGGTTGCCCAACTCGTACAGCCGCCGAATGCGGTCCAGGGCTAGGCGTGGCTCGTCCGTCCCAAGGGCATGCGCTCCCTCGACCCCCATCAGTACGGCGATTTTGCGCTCCGACGCGGCCCGTCGAACCTCTGCGGCGCTCGTGCAAAGCGCCACCTCGTCCGGATGCGCGGCCGCAAAGGAGCGTACGCGCTCCGTAAGGGCAAGCGCGCGCTGCCACGCCGCTTCGCCCTCGAAGCGGCGCGGACTGACGTAAATACTGAAGAACGCCCCGGTGAGTCCGCCTTCGCGCATGCGCGGCACATCGAGATGCCCTCCCTCAAGACGCGCGATCGGATCGTCGCCTTCGTCCAGCATCCGCTGCGTCGTGTCGACGTGTGTATCGAGGGCGATGGGCAGGTCCGCTTCCTCCGGCGCCTCGACATCTTCGGACTCGTCGATCGCTTCGGGCGCCGGCGAGACGGGATCGGCCGAGACCGGATCGGCCGAGACCGGATCGGCCGATTCAGGTGCAGCCCGCGGCGGCGACTCTTCGACCGCTGGCGTATCCGCACGTTCCGAACCGCAAGCGCCCACGAGCACGAGCAGAGCCACCAGCCTCGAACGCTTCAAGGGCGACCCCGGCCACGCGCCATACGGGCCCGGTGCACGGTGCACGGAACCGCCAAGGTCCAACGGCATCGCTTCACCTAGCGCAGCGATTCGGGTCCCTCGCCTTTCGCCGGATGAAACACGCCACGCTCCGTGTATACGTCTTTGACGAGCCTCGCCGGCGTGACGTCAAAGGCGGGATGACGGCATGGAATGCCCTCGGCCACCATGACCCGCTCACCGATCGTCGCGACCTCTTCCCGGCTACGCTGCTCGATCGGAATCGCGTCCCCGTCGGCCGCGGCGAGGTCCACGGTGCTCCACGGCGCGGCGACCGTGAAGGGCACATCGTGTGCCCCCGCGAGCACGGCCATGGTGTAGGTACCGATCTTGTTCGCGACGTCGCCGTTCTTCGCGATCCGGTCAGAACCGACCACCACGTAGTCGATCGCGCCCTGCGCAAAGAAGTGCCCGGCCATCGCGTCCGTCAGCACCTCGACGGGAATGCCATCCGCGTGGAGCTCCCATGACGTGAGGCGAGCGCCTTGAAGGTACGGGCGCGTTTCGTTCGCCAACACCCTGAGATCGCCGCCGTGCCGCGCGTGCGCCGCTCGAATGACCCCGAGGGCCGTTCCGTAACCGCCCGTCGCGAGTGCGCCGGCGTTGCAGTGCGTCAGTACGGTGGCGCCCTTGGGAATGCGTTCGGCTCCCAGTTCACCCATCCGGCGGCACGCCGCCACGTCTTCGGCGTGGATCGCGTCCGCTTCGGCTTCGAGCCGCTTCGCCCGTTCCGCAGGCTCGCTGGAAGCGACCTCTGCTGCGACGCGACTCATGCGCGCGATCGCCCATGCAAGGTTCACGGCCGTCGGCCGCGTTGCCGAAAGCACGCGACCCGCACCACCCACGGCCGCCAGGAACGCCGGCGTATCGCCCGTTTCCGCACGGGCCACCATGGCGAGCGCATAGGCCGCGCTGATCCCGATCGCGGGCGCGCCCCGAACGACCATGTCGCGAATGCCGTCGGCGACCTGGTCTGGCTTCGCATAACGGTGGTAGCGAACCTCGGAAGGCAGCAGGCGCTGATCGAGCATCAGCACTTCGCCCGTTTCCGGCTCGTATTCCACCGCATAGAACGCCGCGTCCGCGCCGGTGAGGGGGGGTCGCGAAAGACTTGGGGGCGCATCGACCTGCATAGCGGCCTTACTAGAGCACATCTCGCCGGACGTCGCAGCCGCCTTTCGGCGAGGGCGGACGCGCGTAAATCGCGCGCTCTGCGCGTCTCGCACCCCGGTGGCCTTCAGCGACGGGGAGGCCCTCCGTACGCTGCTTTCAGTGGGAGTACCGCGAGCAAAAACTGTGGCCAGTCGGGATACGCAACGTCTGCGAAAGGTGGCGGATCGACCCTCGCGTGTGCTCGTTGTAGACGACAGCGGCGCCACCCGACTGGCGATGCGCGCCCGCATCGAAGCGATGGGACACCAGGTCACGCTGGCGTCGAGCGGGGAAGAAGCGTTCCTGATCTGCATGGAACAGCCCTTTGACCTCATGGTCTCGGACGTGACGATGGGGGCCGTCAGCGGCGTGCATCTCTGCCGCATGCTCCGGGCCGAGAAGACGACGAGGGACCTCCCCATCATCCTGCTCACCGCCGACGACGGCCCCCGGAGCCGCTTTTGGGGAACGCACGCCGGGTGCGACGCCTACGTGTCAAAACGCGAGCCGGAAGCGCTGACCGGCGCCGTGCGCTTTGCACTCGCAGCGCGACCCGGCTCAAACCCCGTGGCGAGCGCCCATCGTGTCGATCCGCTCGAGCGGCTGTCGCGGGTGCTCGACGCGCATCTTCTTTCGGCGGTCGTGGACCGAGAAGCACGCTCGCTCATGCGTCACGTTGACGATCGCGATGCCCTCTTGCACGGCGCCCTCGACCTCTTCGACGACGTGCTCGCATGCAGCTACGCCGTTCTTCAGATTCAAGGTCCCCATCCGCAACGCAGCGCCGCCCTGCTGGCCCGAGCGCCCTTTGCTGACGAGCCGAGCCGTGAGGACCTGTTCGCCCTCGGTTTCGCGCCCAGCGCACCGCCCTGCGCCGTTCGACGGCTCGCGGAGGAACTTGGACCGGTCGAACGCGGCGAGCAACTCTTTGAACCGATCATGGCGGGCCGCGAGGTCGTTGGCCAGCTTCGTCTCTACGGGGGTCTGCGGGGCATCGGCCGCGATGATCGCGATACGGGACGCTGGCTCGCAGGGGCGTTGGGCCCGGTGGTCAAGTCCATGCTCCTTGTGGAGGAAACGCGCCATCTCGCGACGACGGACAGCCTGACGGGCCTTCGCAACCGCCGAAACATCACGAAGCGCCTCAAGGAAGAAGTTCAACGCGCCGGCCGCTATGGGCCGCCGCTCTCACTGCTTATCGCCGACATCGACCACTTTAAGTCCGTGAACGACGGCTACGGCCATCAGACCGGCGATGAAGTACTTCGGCAGGTCGCGGGGGCATTCCGAAAGGCGCTGCGCAACGTCGACCTCGTGGGCCGCTGGGGCGGTGAGGAGTTCCTCATCGTGCTCCCGGAGACCGATTCGGCAGGAGCCGTCACCGTTGCCACCAGGATTTGCGAGGAGGTTCGCGCACTCGGGCCATTCTTCGACGGACCAAAGCAGGTCACCATCAGCATCGGCGTCGGAACCCATCGGATAGGTCAAGACGGCGAGCAGCTCGTGGCCTCGGCGGACGCAGCGCTCTACCGAGCGAAGGAGCGCGGAAGGGACCGCGTAGAGGTAGCCGAGCGCTGAACGCCCACACCAACCGGTGCAGCGCGGCTGCAGGGCTGCCGACAACTCCGCGAACGCCTCAGGGCTGGCAGTCGCCAAAGAAACACACAAGGAGGCACTCGCCGCCGCCGCCGCACGTGCAACGGCCGGTGGTGCATGCGTCCGTGGTTCGTGAGTCGCACCCATTGCCGCAGCGACCGCAGTTGTCCTCGTCCGTCTGCGTGTCGATGCAGAGACCGCTGCAGCAAGAGCGCGCTCCGCAATCGAGGCCGCATCGGCCGCAGTTTCGAACGTTGTTGTCCGTCTCCACGCACACGCCCGAGCAGCATGACAGCGCGCTGCCGCATGAGGGGTTGGTGCCGCAGCGACAAACGCCGCCAACGCAGCTCTCACCCGCAGCGCAAGAGGGCACGCACGGAATGTCGGTCGTGCACGTCCCGCCCATGCACACCTCCGCGCCAGAGCACATGATGCCGCAACCGCCGCAGTTGTTGGGATCACTCTGCGTGTCGAGGCAGCCTCCCGCACAGCACGCCTGCGTGGCCGTGCAGCCGGGCCCCGCGCCGCACCGGCAAGTCGTCGTATCGGGGTCGCACGATTCGCCCTCGCCGCACTCCGGATCGCACGGCGGCGCCACGCACGTGCCGTCTTGGCAGACCTCACTCGGGCCGCATGCGCGGTTGCAGGCTCCGCAGTGCTCGACGGAGTTCTGCAGGTCCTCGCAGGCGCCGCCGCAGCAAGCTTCGCCGTCGAGGCAGCCTGCACCGCCGCCACATCGACACTGGCCCGAAAGGCAGCTGTCTCCCGCGTCGCCGCACGGGCGCTCGCACGCGCCGCAGTTCATCACGTCCGTCGGCAGCGTGGAGCAACCGGTAACGCAGCAGCTCTCTCCGGATGCGCATCCGTCGCCGCACGCATCCGTGCCGACGCACATACCCATGACACAGCGTTCGTCCTCGCCGCACGCGGGGCTGCATTCGTTCGGGTCCGCATCCTCGCCCATATCGGGCATGAGGCCGCCCGAAGGCCCCCCACCTTGGGCGCAACCGAGCGCGAGGACCGAAAAGAAAGCAAGGGCAAGAGCACGCATAGCCTTGTATTCTGCTTCAATCGTGCCGCGCCGCAAGGAAACGACCCGTCGATTCGATCGGCGATCGGGACGCGTCAGACGGCCTTGCCTCCACTCGATTTCGGCCCTCGCCCCTTCTAGAAGCCCCGGTGTTGTCTTCGGTTCGGGGAGTCGCCGCCCTGCGCCCCCACGATTGACAAGAAGCAGCCGCACCGCATACACCCCACCCATGGGGGTCTAGCTGCATGCAACGCGATCCTGAACAGTCCCCTATTCGATTCATTGCTACCCAAAAAGGGTGGGGTTGGATTTATGAGGCCGACGGCCTTGCCGTGGCGAGCTCCGAGTATGGCGACCTGCACGGCGGCCGGTTTTCGGACGCACTGGTCGCGCTGACGGGCGCCTCCACCTGCGAAGACTCCAGCTGCTGCCAGACGACCACCGGCGACACCGTGTACTGCATGCACGACGGCGACCGCTCTTGGCTGCTGGTCGAACCCGCGGCGAGCGGGCAGGGCCAAGACCAGCGAGATACGGAGGAGCTGGCCTTGAGCGCTGCCCATGAGCTCGCCAACGCCCTGAGTGCGATCAGCGGTTGGGCGCAGCTGGGCATCTCCGAACCCTCGAAGCACTTTGAAGCCCTGGAAACGATCGAACGGGCCGCCGCTTCGGCGGCCCGCGTCGCAAGGGACGTCATCGACTTTCGGAACGATCTGCACCGCGAGAGCTGCGACGCGTCAGCGGTGTGCCGCGATGTGGCGAAGCTTCTGCATCCATTCGCGCTTCGTCATCAAGTTCGCGTAGAGACGGACGCTTCCGAAGAGGCATTCACCACCGCGCACCGCGCCGCTGTGTTTCGTGTCGTGTGGAACCTGGCACTCAACGCCACACAGGTGCAACGAGCGGGCGGATCCGTCTCGATTCGCTGCGGCCGGAGCGGTGAGGAGATCGTAATTGAGGTACGAGACGAAGGCCCAGGCATCGAGCGGGAGAGCCAAACGCAAATCTTCGAAAGCCGCTACTCCGAACGTCCCGGCGGCACGGGCTTTGGGCTGGCCACCGTCAAACGAACGCTGGAGCGGGTCGGCGGCTCGATCGCCCTCGAATCCGAATACGGACGCGGAACGGTGTTCACGGTTCGCCTGGCGCGGGCGCGCGCCGAGGAGGAGCGTGAGTCCGGCGTCGTTCCCGGGCGCCTTCCGCGCCGGATCTTGGTGGTCGAAGACGATCACGGCGTCAGAGAACTCATCGAGACCACCCTTGGCCTGCGCGGCATCGATGTCGTCACGGCCGTCGATCTCACGTCCGCCCGCTCCCTGGCGAGCGAGGGCGGCTTCGAAGTGGCCGTCGCGGACCTCACGCTTCCCGACGGCCGCGGCGACGGCCTGCTCGCCGAGCTTCGGGCCGCGGGGCTCGTGGAGCGCACCGTGGTCACCAGCGGTCAGCTCGATCCGGGAACGCTGGCAGGGCCTCCGGACGCATGGCTTCCAAAGCCCTTCGACATTCACGAGCTACTCGCCGTGCTTCGGCACGACGTGCGCCGCGCCAAAGCCAAGACCAGCTAGCCCGCAGGGCGTTTAGCTTCGTCGGGAACTACGGTTTCCTAGCGGTTTGGTCGGGTTCCCGCGCTTGATGAGAAGGCCCTCCGGCCGTAGGCTGAACGGGTGCGCGACCTTATCCAGCCCCGTCGGTCCGATATCAGCGAGATTCAATCGCGCTGCATCGGACGCGAGGCGGAGATGGATCGTCTTGTCGAGCTCTACGAGGCCGCCCGCAGCGGCGAGCAGCTCGCGCTCGTCGAGGGACCGAGCGGTTCGGGCAAAACCTACCTTTTGGAAGCCTTTCGCTCCCAGGTACGCCTCACCGGGGGCGTTGTGCTCGAAGGCCGATGTGAAGCCGGCGCAGCCTTTGGCCCCTTCGCCACGGTTGTCGAGCGCGCCCTCGGTTTTTTGGGCGAGATGGGCGTTTCACCGGGCCTCTCAAGCCGGCACCTCAGCTGCTCCCACGGCTGCCACGATTTGTGGCACCAGCACCCCCAAAGCTCGGACCTCGACGAACCCGGCGACTCCCGCAAAGCGCGCGAACGCCGGCTTCGCTTCTTCGACGGCATGCGCGGGCTTCTGGCCGACGTGGCACGGTTTCGGCCGCCCGTTGTGCTCTTGCACGACCTCGAGCGGGCCGACGCCGGCACGCTCCAGCTCCTACGCTTCCTCTTCGAAGGAAGCGGCCCATGGAGCGAAGGCGTATCGCCAGAGCGCTCGCTGAAGGCGCTCTTTGTGGCGTCCGTTCGCCGTGACCCCGGCGAGTCCCTTGCACCTTCGGAAACGCCGGACGGCATCGCCACGCTTGCCCCCTACGCGCTGAAGTCGCTCTACGCGAACGACGCCGCATCGGTCATTCGACTCGCTCCCTTCGACGAAGACGGCGTTCGCGCGCTCCTGCGCAGCGACGACGTGGTTCGGCTCGTCGCCGAGCGCACTGGCGGCTTTCCCGAAGCGATCGAGCTGCTCCTCGCAGGCGACCCCCTTTCGCCGGAAGTTCACCTGCAGCGAAGGCTCGCTTCGGCGGAAGCACCCTTGCGCGCCTTGCTCGAGGCGCTCGCGGTCCTTGGCCAGCCCGCCGAGCTGAGCCTTATCGCGAAGATCGCCGATCTGGACGTGCAGGTCCGCGGCACTCATCCATTCTCCAACTCGGACTTCGTCGTCGAAACGCGTCTCGACGGCACGACGCGTTTTGCTTTCGCACGCTCACGCCATCGTGAACTCCTCTACGACGGCCTTTCAAAGGAGCGCCGCATCGCCCTGCACCGTCGATGTGCCGATGTATTCGCAGCCCGCCCCGGCGTAGCGATGGCGGCCCATCACGCCCTGCGCGCAGGCGATTACGAGCGAGCGCTGCCGCTCGCACTGCTCGAGGCCGACGGACTCTCGCAGCGCCACGGCTTCGCGGAGGCGGCCGCACTCCTGGAGCGCACCATCGGCGCCCTCGAACCGGCGCAAATCACCGACGAGCTCCTCGCGCGGCTGGCCGACCTGCACCGCGTTGTCGGCGACTACCGACGCGCGATCGTACACGCCCGAACGCTTTGGGAGCACAACCAAACGAGCGCCGCGGCGGCGCACCGCGTCGGCCGCCTGCTGACGCTCTTTGGTGAGCATGGCGAAGCCGAGTCGGTCCTGCGCCAGGCGCAAAAGCTCGCCGAAGAGAAGGCGGACACGAAGACGCTCACGGTCGTCGACACGCTACTCGCCGAGCTCTACTTCGTTTCTGCCGCCTACGGAAAGGCGGAGGAGCTGGGCGAACGCGCCCTCCAGGAAGCGCTGGAGAGCGGCGAACGTGCGCTCGAGATTCACGCGCGCAACACCCTTGGCAAGGTCGCACTCGCGCGAAAGGACGCCGAGGCCGCCGCCGGACTCTTCCGCCAGAACTTCGAGCGCGCCTCCGACCATGAACTCGGTCACCAGCGCGCGCAGGCGATGACGAACCACGGCGTCGCGATGCTGCGACAGCAGCGCCTTGATGACGCTCGTGAGAATTTTGAGAGTGCGACGGCGGAGGCGGCACACGCCAACGACTCACGCGAACTTGCCATCGCCACCGAAAACCTGGCCGTGCTCGCCCACCTCACACGGGACTACCGCTCGGCCCTCGACTTTTACCATCAGGCCGTGGCGCAGCTTAAACGCCTGGGGAACCGGCCCATGCTTACGCGCGTCGGCAACAACCTCGGCGAGCTTTACCTCAGCCTAAACGAGGTTAGTCGCGCGCGCGCCCTCTGCGACTTCGCGCAGCACATGGGCGGCGATTCGCTCTCCACCTGGCTGCAGGCGGAATCGCTCCTTCTACGTGGACGTATCGAAGCCGCGTCAAAGGAACCGGAGCGCGCACGTGCGCTCTTCGCGAGTGCGTACGATCTCTTCACCGCAATCAAGTCCACTCGAAGCATCGACCCGGTGATCGAACTCGTGAAGCTGGACCTTGAGGACGGCGATCTTGCTTCGGCGCGCACGCTCCTGGCGGAAGCCCCCGCTGCGTCCACGCCGAAAGCGCAAACCGAACTGGCGCTTGTCTCAGCGGACATCGAACGCGCCGCGGGCACGGACTCCTCGGCGGCGACGCGCCGTGCCCTTGAGCTCGCGAGGCGCGCAAACGACCCCGAACTCATCCTTTCAGCGCTCGTGCGTTCGATTCAGTATCACTGCGACGTCGGCGACCAGAACGCGGCGCGCCGCATGCTCGAGGAGGCTTGGGAAACGGAAAACCGCCTAACCGCTCTCGTGCCAAAGGCGAACGAAGACGCGTGGGCAAACCGACCCCATCGACGCGCGCTCGCGCGTGTGTCGGCCAACGTGGATTTGCCTTCGCCACGCACGCGCGCGTCAACACCGCCCGCGACGATGGCACGAAGCGACGAACACCATCAGCGCTACCCCGACATCGCCGGCAGCTCGGCGCCGATTCTGCGCATCCTCGACATCATCGACAAAGTCGCGCCGAGCGACGCAACGGTGCTGGTCCGCGGCGAAAGCGGCACGGGCAAGGAGCTCGTCGCGGACGCACTGCATCGCCACTCGCTGCGCAAGGATCGACCGCTCGTTAAGGTCAACTGCGCCGCGCTCGTAGAGACCCTCCTGCTCAGCGAGCTCTTCGGTCATGAACGAGGCGCCTTCACGGGCGCAAACGCGCGAAAGAAGGGACGCTTCGAACTGGCCGATGGCGGCACGCTCTTTCTCGACGAGATCGGCGACATCTCACCCGGCACGCAGGTTGCCCTTCTCCGCGTGCTTCAAGAGCGCGAATTCGAGCGCGTGGGCGGGACCCAATCGATCCGGGTCAACGTGCGAATCGTCGCCGCCACGCACCGGGATCTCGAAGCGATGGTGAAGAGCGGTGAGTTCCGCGAAGACCTCTACTATCGCCTGCGCGGCGTGACCATCGATGTGCCTTCGCTGCGTAAACGGCGTGAAGACCTGAGTGAGCTCTGCGATGCGATTCTGCGGCGGATCGCCGACGAGCGGGGCGAAGCGGCGAAAATTGTGCCGCTCGAAGTGCTTTCGATGCTGAAGCGTCACCACTGGCCCGGAAACATTCGCGAGCTCGAAAACGTGCTTCGCAGCGCGACCCTATTTGCGGACAGCACTCACCTCCAAGTCGAAGATTTTGAGGCTTTTTCCGCCAATTTCCGAACGAAGGAAGTGACTTCGGCGGGGGAAGTCATGGCCGCAACGAACCCAGTGATAGTGGAAGATCAACTCTACGATCGAATTCGAAGCGGCGAAAATTCC
>JBCCRV010000157.1:0-12569 GCA_039201085.1 Myxococcota bacterium
ACTGGTACGGCTGCCCAGATCGATGCCAATATTCTCCATGGATCGCTCCTCTTCCTTGTGCCTCGAGCACGTTTACTAGTGAGGCCCCATGGTGGGTGACCTCGGCGTGAAGGGGGCGATCCACTTCATCCCTTCTGGTTGGTGTACAGGTGCATCAACGACTTCGGGCGCCTCCCCGATGGGAAGGCGCCCGATGTACGTGCTAGCTCAGAACCCTACTCGCGGGTGATCGTGAGCGTCCAGTTGCCCTCGGTGTCCGGATCGAACGTGGAAATGACAAAGTCATAGTCCGCGCCCGCCGTAGCCGGGAACGGGCCCGCCGTATCGGTCGTAAAGCCATCACCACCGTCGATGCAGCGGTCGAGCGGCATCGCCGGGTCGAAGGCCGAGTCGTACACATGGACAAAACCATCGAAAGACGGGGCCCAGCTGACTACACCACGGAGGGATGTGTCCATCGCGCCCGCCCAGTTGAAGGAAACAACGTCGTAGAGGTAATCACCCGCATCCACACCCGCTTCGGTGCAAGTGGTGTTGAGGCGCTGGAAGCTCATGTCCTCGGCCGCGAGAAGCGAACCGGTGAACACGGCGCTCTGACAATCGCCTTGGCAGCCATCGTCGTCGTCCGTGTTTCCGTCGTCGCAGACCTCCCCGGGCTCGACCATGTCGTTACCGCAAACGGGCATGATGCACGTGCTGACGAAGTCCGTAACGTCGCAGATAAAGCCGTCTTCGATCGTGCAATCGGCGGCGCAACCCGCACCGGTGGTGCCGGAGTCGTCACACTCTTCGGAGCCGTTGATGACGCCGTTGCCGCAACCATCCACCGCTTCGCTGATGGTAATCGAGAACTCGCCACGTCCAGCTGCGCCGAACGAGGAAGCGACGATGACGATCGAGTCGCCATCCGCGATTTCCACGCCGGTGATGCCACTGTTGTCCTCGTTACCACTTGGGAAGTCGTCGTTACCCACGACGCAACCGGTCGTCGGGTCGTCACCATCCACGTCCGCATCGTACACGAACAGATACCCGTCAAAGGTCCAGTCCGCCACAATGTCGACGACGATGTCGCCACCGGTGTCGTTGGTGTACGTGACGGACTCGAAGACCGTGGAAGTCGAACCGGCTCCACAGGTCGCCAAGGGTCGGGTCCACGCCGTATCCGTATCCTCGAGGACACCGTCCAAGCTGCTGACCACCGAGCCACAAAGACTAGGCGCTCCGCGACATGCGAAGTCCTCGTCGACCACACAAGCCGTGCAGCCGTCGCCATCGACATCGTTAAGGTCGTCACACTCATCGTCGCCGTTGACGAGGCCATCGCCGCAGCTCGGCGCACAGACGCTTGGCTCGCTGTCGTCGCAAACGAAACCGGCGTCAACCACGCACGCCGTGCAGCCGTCGCCGTCCACGTCGTTCATGTCGTCGCACTCGTCGTCCCCGTTGACCTCGCCGTCGCCGCAGCTCGGCGCACAGACGCTTGGCTCGCTGTCGTCGCAAAGGAAGCCATCGTCGATGACACAGGCGGTACAGCCATCGCCGTCCACGTCGTTCATGTCGTCGCACTCATCTGCGCCGTTGAGCACGCCATCGCCGCAGCTCGGGGCACAAACGCTGACGTCGTCCACAATCTCGCACAGAAATCCTGCCTCAATCACGCAGAACTCAGAGCAACCGTCACCGTTGTCCGTGTTGCCGTCCTCGCAGGTCTCGGGACCTTCAATCGTTCCATCGCCGCAGGTGACCTCTTCACAAGAAACGGTCAGCGTGTACTCGGCCGTTCCACCCGCCGTACCGAAGACATCGTAGACAACAAGGGCTTCCGAGCCGGGAATGTACTCGAACTCCACCGTTTCGGTGTCCGTCGTTCCGGTGCTGTCATCGAGGCAGTCGGTGGTCGGCCCACACACCGCATCACCTGGCAGCACGTACAGGTCCATGTCGAGGGTGCTTGTCGTGCGAACCGCGGTGATGGTCACCGTCGACGCAGCGGCGTCGCTGAACGTGTAGACGTTCTCGGGGCCGGGGTAGTTGGTGAAGCCGCAGGAGTAGGACGAAAGGAACGTCGTGCCGCCTTCCGTATTGCCCGTGATCGTGCCGCTTGCGCAGTTGAGAGCCGTGTCGAACTCCGCCGCGGGTGGGCACAGAGGGGGCAAGCAAGCAACGGGGTCGCCCGCGGCGTCGCACGAGCCGCCATCGGCCGCGCAGTCCGTCGTCTCCGTGACGAGGCATCCGTTCTCGTCCGGCGCGCACACCGTGAGCGTTTCACCGTCGCAGCTGCGGCCTTCCGCATCGCAGTCTGACACGCCGTCACACTCGTCGACGCACGCGGGCGTGTCGCCCGAGTCGTCGCAGATCGTGCCGTCGGCGGCGCAATCCGTGACCGTCTCGACGAGGCAGCCGTTCGCATCCGCAGCACAGACCGTCAGCGTGTCGTCGGTGCAGCTGCGCGCTTCGGCGTCGCACTGCTCGATGTCGGCGCAGGGATCGGCCACGCACATCGGCGTTGCGCCCGTCGCGTCGCAGCTTCCGCCGGGAACGCTCGTGCAATCCATCGTGGTGCGGGTGATGCAGCCCGTGGGCGTCGCAGCGCAGACCACGAGGTTTTCGCCTTCGCAGGTCACGCTCTCGGCGTCGCAAACGCGTGCGGGGTTGATGCCGGCGCAGGGGTCGGGAACGGTCATCTCCATTCCCATCTCGACACCACCTTCAGCGCCGGCTTCAGCGCCCATTTCGACTTCGGCATCCGTGCCGCCACCGTCGTCGTCGCCGCAAGCGACGCCAAAAATCAAGCTACTCATCACGAGTAAGCGCAAACTTCTATTCATATCGTCTCCTCCCTCGCCGGCTGAGCCGCGAGGCCAAGGTGGATCCTTACCCCAGCTGTCGTGCGCTTGTCACATCGCCGAGGCAGAAAAGCACACCCGGAGGTCCGGTTCGGCCCTCCGCCGCTGGTGGTTATCTGTGGCGCAAAGACCTACACAAACTTGCATCACCCCCCACCCAAAACCCTTTCAAAAGGCTGGAATCTCGTCCACAGGAACGTGGCGCACGTACGCATGTTCATTCCTTGCGTAAAAGTGCTGCGCAAACGTTCAAAGTGAGCACCCCTACGGCGCCTTACGACGCAAACGATCCGTCGCACCCAAACGCACGCCCATTCGGAGGAACGGGTCTCACGCACACTTCACCCCTAAACGGGTGATCCAAACCTACCCATCGACCAGCGGAATACGGTCGCGCTCATCGCCAGGCACCAGCGGAAAGGCGCGCGCACGCCAGTCCGCCTTGGCCTGTTCGAGGCGCTCACGACGGCTTGAAACGAAGTTCCAATCGAGAAACCGGGGCTCTGGGTGCACTTCGCCCGCGAGGTACACCGCGCGCGCCTTCGCGCCCGCGAACGCCGTCACCGTTTCGCCGGGCCGAAGAAGGGCAAGGCTCCCTCGCTCGAGCTCGCGCACACCTGCAGTGCTTTCCACGCGGAGCCCGCCCCGGACGACGAAGAGGGCCCGTTCATCGTATTCGGGCGGGACTTCAAGCGCACCGCCGGCGTCGAAGAGCGCATCCGCGTAGCCCATCGGTGACGCGCCGGGCGCGCCGCCGTCCATGCCGAAGGGCCGGCCCACCAGGCTACGCAGCGTTACACCGCGCGCGCGGCGCTCGGGCACGTCCGCAGCCGGCACGTGAAGAAAGCTCGGTTCCTCTTCTTCGCGCTCCGTGGGTAGGGCCACCCAAAGCTGCAGCCCGTGCAGATTCGGTGTCCAATACTCCGGTTCCGCCGGACGTTCGGAGTGCACAATGCCCTTCCCCGCGACCATCCAGTTGATGGCCCCCGGTGTGATGTGCTGCTTCGTGCCAAGCGAATCGCGATGGAGGATGGCCCCTTCAAAGAGGTACGTGATCGTCGCCAAGCCCACGTGCGGATGCGGACGCACGTCCACGCCTGCGCCCCCCTCAAAGGTCGCCGGACCCATCTCGTCGAAGAACACGGCCGGCCCGACATGGCGGCGCTTGACGATGGGAAACGCGCGGCGAACAAAGAACCCACCGAGGTCCTTTTCCTTCGGCCGAATCAGCTCGGTAAGCGGTCCCTCGTCGAAGGCGGTGTGAACGCGCTCAGCCATCGCCAAACACCTGGGGTTCACGCCACCGTGCGTAAAGGCCCGGGAGTCACGGGCAAGCTCGCGGTGCCGGTCGTGCCCGGCGCGCAGAAACGGCAAGGCATGCGGCGACCAACGGAATCCGCCGGTTCCACAGAGGCGCTGCGGGATGCGGGCCGCAGAAACCTTCGCCAAGTTGCAGCCCTCCCCTCCACCCTCTAGGCCTAGGCCCGTGAGCAAACTACGCGCAGTCAAAGGCATGAACGATTGGCTTCCCGCCGACGCGCGCCGCCATCGCGTCCTCGAGGACACGTTCCGGCGCGTCGCCGGCATCTACGGCTATGGCGAAGTGCGTACGCCGCTCGTCGAGCCGACGCCGCTTTTCGTGCGTTCGATCGGCGAGGTCACGGACATCGTCGAAAAGGAGATGTACACCTTCGAAGACAAGGGCGGAAAGACCCTCACCCTTCGTCCCGAAGGCACGGCGAGCTGCGTGCGCGCCTACCTCCAGCACAACGTTCAAGCGAGCGGTCCGGTCACCAAGTGGTTCTACTCGGGCCCGATGTACCGTCGCGAACGCCCCGCGAAAGGCCGCTACCGACAGTTCCACCAAGTGGGCTGCGAGCTCTACGGCGATGCCGGCCCCTTCGGCGACGCGGAGCTCATCGACCTCGCCCACCGCTTTCTAACGGAGCTCGGCATCGAAGGTCCGCGCGTCTTGCTCAACAGCCTGGGTAGCGGCGACACGCGTCAACGCTACCGCGACGCGCTCCTCGCTTTTTTGAAACCGCGCGCGGCGGAGCTCAGCGAAGACAGCCAACGCCGCCTGGAGCGCAACCCCCTTCGCGTACTCGACAGCAAAGCGCCGCAGGATCAAGAGGTGAGCGCCGATGCCCCGAGCATTCTCGAGTTCCTTTCGCAGGACGACCAAACGCACTTCGACGACCTTCGCCGAACGCTCGACCAGCTGAAGACGCCCTACGAAGTGCAGCCCCGCCTGGTGCGCGGCTTGGACTACTACACGCGCACGCTCTTCGAGCTGAAGGGCGGAAGCGCCGACCTCGGCAGCCAAGACACGCTCTGCGGCGGCGGACGCTACGACGGCATGGTGGAGCAGCTAGGCGGCCCGCCAACGCCCGCCATCGGCTTTGCGATGGGCGTCGAGCGCTTGCTGCTTTCGATGGCCGAGGGCGATCCGTCCGCCGGCTGCGACGCATTCCTGGTCGTAACGCCGGCCCAGCGCCAACTCGCCGTGGGCGTGCTCAGCCAGCTGCGAAGTGCTGGCCTTCGCGTCGACAGCGACATTCGCGGCGGCTCGCTCAAAAGCCAGTTTCGGCGCGCCGACAAAAGCGGCGCACCCTTCGCCCTTGTGCTCGGCGACGACGAAGCGAGCGCCGGCACCCTGCAGGTGAAGGACCTCCGCGAGGGAACGCAAACCGCCGTCGCTGTCAGCGCCACCGCGAGCCACGTGCTCGAAAACCTGAAGGCCCCATGACCGAAGTAAGCAAAGCCTCGCTCCTTGAACTGCTCGCACCGATCACGGACGCGCTCGCGGCCGCAAACCTCGACGACCCCGACGCCCTTAAGGCGACGCTCGACGCACGGTTCCCGGCGGGAGGCGAACGCTTCGAAGCCGTGCGAGCCCTGCTGCGCAAAGGCGTTGAAAACGGTACGTTTGCCGAGCGCGAAAACGCCGGCATTCGCTTTGGACGCGTGCGGAAGGCAGAAGACGAAAACGCCCTCGGCGTCGAATGCGTGCACATGGATCAGCCAGGCCCGGGCCATACGCACCCGACGGGCGAAGTCGACCTCTGCTTCGCCGTTTCCGGCAGGCCCTCCTTTGACGGCCATCCAGAAGGCTGGGTTGTCTACGGCCCCGGTAGCTGGCACGTACCCACCGTCGCTGGCGGCGCCATGGACATCCTCTACTTCCTCCCCGGCGGACAGATCCGCTTCGAAGCCAAGCCCGAGTAGAAGCCGCATTGTGCATGTGATCTGATGGAGCCTGTCGGCGACAGCGCGCGCTGCGGAGCAAGAACCCCGCTTCGTCGAGCCCAGAAACCATTCGGCGCCAACTACCGAGCAGTTCAAAGAAGAATGGCTCCGCCAACGGCGGAGCCACTCAAAGTGCGGTTCTGCGAGCTTCGTACGTCAGCGGCAGGGTATCGGCTCGAAGCGAGTGGCAGCCTCAGCATTGCAAGTAAATCCACCGCCGCCTGCAAACGTTGTCGCGTAGTCACGGACCTGAGTGATCCACCCGCAGCGGTTCTCGTCATCGGGTAGGTTGTTGCATGTCCCGCTCGTGAGCGTGCCGAATCGCTCGCCGTCGCATTCTGAGCAGCGGATAAATGCGCGCGTCTCTTCGCCATCGCAATCGAAGTCGAACCGGAGCTCGGAGGGCACGAGACCCATGATTTCTTCCGTGTACGACACATCGTTCCCGGGAAACGCCCGACTGTCGGCGGGAGCGCAGTCTCCGTTGACACGACTGAAGCCGTCCGGTGCCGAACCGTCGGACTGGAGGCAGGCGGGGTCGCCTTCGCCGAAACCAAATCCGTCGCCATCGACATCTTCAAAGACTTCGACCAACAGACCCTCGTCTGTCTCGCCGTTGCAGTTGTTGTCAACGCCATCGCACATGTCCTCGCTGAGCCCGGGCGACGCGTTGGCGTTGGCGTCGTCGCAGTCGCCCGTGTCGAGTGTCCAAAAGTCGGCGCCGTCTGTGCACGAAGCGGGATCGCAGGCTGCGCAGGTTTCGGCCGCTTCGCCCGCGAAGCCGTCGGCATCTTCATCGAAGAAGTACACGGGCGGATCTTCGTCGATGGCTTCGTCGCAGTCGTTGTCGACCCCATCGCAGATGTCCACCACGCCCGGCGCTCGCTCTGCGTCCGAATCGTCGCAATCGCCGGCGACCTCGACCCAAGCGGTTTCATCCTCGCACGCTTCCACGCCGCAGCCGAAACAGACGTTGTCTCCACCCACGCCGTCGCCGTCCTGGTCTTCAAAGAACTCAAGCTGAACGGCCTCGTCGATTTCACCGTCGCAGTCGTTATCGACACCGTCGCACACCTCGTCGCTGGCCTGGCATTCGGCGGCGGTGTCCGGCAGCGTGTCTGCATCCGGCGAGAAACCGGCATCCATCGTGAACCCGGCGTCCATCGCAAACCCGGCGTCGGGCATTCCTTCCATTTCGACACACACGCTGCCGATGCGGGAGAAGCCTGTCGGGCAGGTCGCCGCGTCGTCGCCGCAGGCCACAAGAAGAAGAACCGAACAAAGAACCAGAGTACGCATTTTGGGGGGAACCTTTCCGCGCCCAAACCGCGGACGCGGCGCCCCCTTCGCCCCTTCCCGAAGGCGGTTGCGCAAAAAAAATCACCGAGCGTGAAAATAGCGTCTAGCTACACATGAGCGCCGCAGCACGAAACCGGCGCGCGAATGACCGAGCGTCCACTCCACGAACGGCGCATGGAGTAGTTCGTGAAAAGGGTTTCGATCGACGGAGCTGCGTTCGCGCTGCTAAGCCCCCTGCCTACCGGCAGCCGACAATGCGCGTACGGCTAAGCTCCGTGCATCGGCCCGCGATCGGCTCGGAGCACAAGCGCGTGGTGACCGTATCGCCGCACGACGCCGGCTCGCTCAAGACCTCGCGACTGGTGCAGGTGCCGCAGTTGAGACCCTGCACGGTGAACTGCGGGGTCTCCATGCCGTCGCAATCGTAGTCGTACGCCAAGCCGGACTCAGGCGGGTTGGACATCGGATTGGTGAAGAAGGAGAAAGCAGACACGCCCGGGTTCGCGCCCACTTCCATGTCTGCGCAGTCACCCCCTTGCGCTACAAAGCCGTCGGGCTGGCTACATGCCTCCATGGTAATCATCGAGTCGCCGAAGGTGTCCATGTCCTGGTCCGCGAAGTACGTCGTCGTGACGCCTTCGTCCGTGCTCGCGTCGCAGTCGTTGTTCAGCCCGTCGCAGATCTCCGTGCCGCCGGGAAAGCACGAGCGACACTCGTCGTTGCAGTCCTCGCCGACTTCGACCCAATCACCTTCGCCGCAGAGGCTGATGTCGCAACGCTCGCACGTCGTGTCGCCACCGAAGTCATCGCCGTCTTCGTCCAAGAAGAACGTGGTCTCGGGAAAACCCTCGTCCGTTCGGCCGTCACCGTCGTCGTCGGCGCCGCTGCAGCGCTCTTCTGGCCCATCGACCTCGGTATCGCTCGTTGCATCCGTTCCTTCATCCACGGCCGCGTCTTCGGGGCCGTCCATCGGCGCATCCTCGCTGTCGCCGTCCATCGAAGCGTCCATCGTCGCGCCATCGGTGGCGTCCGCCCCCGCGTCCGCACCCATCTCAGGCGCGACAACGCAAACGCCTCCGACGAGCTCGAAGCCCGCCGGGCAACCGACGTCGTCGTCGCCGCAGGCGAAAAGGCACACACAAAGGAAGACGGCAAAGGGTCGCATCGTTGGCATCGGTCGTTCTGAGATTCTAGGCGGGTCTAACGGCAGGTGACGGCGCGCGCCGCCGCACTTCCGTTGTTGCGGCACGGCCCGTCGGTGGTGGGCTGGTGCACGTAGTTGCGACCGCAGACCGGATCGCCAATGGCGACGTCCGCCCGCGGCTGGTAGCAAAAGCCGTCCTGGCAGCTGAGGCACGGCATATGACGGGTCGTCTCGGCGCCGTCGCAGTTGAAGTCGAAGGGCAGGCCCGTACTGACTTCCCCCTCGATGCGCGTCGAAAAGAACCGCGTCGCATCGGGGTTGGCGCGCGAGTCGTCGTCTGCACAGTCGCCGTCGCGGGTGGCAAAGCCCGGTGGCGTAAAGCCCTCGGGCGAAAGGCACCCGGCGCGTGCGGCGCCAACGCCAAAGCCATCGCCGTCTTCGTCTACAAAGAGCGAAACGGTCACGCCTTCGTCCGTGCCGAGATCGCAGTCGTTGTCGAGCTCGTCGCAGATCTCCTCGGCGCCTTCGAAGCAGTCGTCGCATTCGTCATCGCAGTCGATCAGCTCCACCCAAGTCTCACCGGCGGGGCAGTCGTCCGCGACGCAAGCGTCGCAGGTCACTTCTTCGTCGCCGAAGCCGTCCCGATCACGATCGGCGTAGAAGCGCCGCTCGGCGCCCTCGTCCATCTCGCCGTCGCAGTCGTTGTCGGCGCCATCGCACATCTCAGCGCCACCGGGAAAGCTCGCGCGATCGCCGTCGTCGCAGTCCCCCGTGCGCATCACCCAGGTGCCTTCACCGCACGCTTCGGGGCCGCAGGCGCTGCACGTTTCGTCCGTGCCAAAGCCGTCGTCGTCCGCGTCGGGGTAGAACGTCTGCACGTCGAAACCTTCGTCGACGCGCCCATCGCCGTCGTCATCGACCCCGGAGCAGCGCTCGTCCCCTCCGTCCCCGCCGCCGCCGTCGGGCCCGCCGTCCGGGCGTTCGCTGTCTGGCACGCACACCGTGCCCACGCGAACCTCACCGGTCGGGCAGCCGCCGTCGTCGCCGCATCCAGCCCCGCCCGCGAGGAAGAAGGCGAGAATCGGCACCACAGCGAAACTCCGGCAAGACCCGATAGCCGTGGGACGTCGAGCGCGATTCACGGCCAGGACTGTCACACACACTGGTGATCAGCATCAACCCCAACTCCGAAGGTGCTTCGCTGCAAAAAATGAAGCGTGCGGCAATTCGGGCGCAACCGGCCGTTTCCTCGGGCGAATGCACGCGCCGTGGCTCCCCCTCCCCCTTCCGCCTCTCCTCGCTGTCGTTCCCTTGCGGACGGGTACTCCGACCCGGTAGAACCGCGCGGAATGCGTGCTGCGACCCAGCTCTTCCCTTCCCCCGTCCGCGTCCTGGCCCTCGTCGGCTGCGCCACGGCCTACCTAAGCGCTGCACCGGCAGCCGCGCAGGACTGGCTCTTCGTGCCCCTCGCGGAGGACGAAAGCGCCGCCGCGGCCCTCGCCGAAGCCGTGCGGCCGGACTTCATCGCCGCCGGCGCCACCTTCCTTGACGCGGAGGGCGCGAGCCTGGCGTTCGAACAAGACATCTCGGCGCCGGCTACCAGTCTCACCCAGTCCGAGCTCGACCAATGGGCCGACCGCTCCCGAAGCGCGCTCCAGGCCCTCGCCCTGGCTGATTACGATACGGCCCGCCAAGAGCTTCTCGAAGCCCAGCGCGTGTCCCAGCAGGCCGCCGAAGAGCTCAACCGCGAAGCGGAGCGCGCCCGTGAGGTGCTCGACACCTGCCTCTTTATGGCGCGCGCGATGCTTGAAACGCGCCAGCGCGCCGAAGCCCTTCGTCAGGTCCGCACCTGCCGCGTGCTGGTCCCCGAGCTCCAGCCGCGCCTCGTGCGCCACACGCCGGAGGTGCGCGAGCTCCTCGACCGCGTCGATTCGGAAGACTCGGGCGCAGACCTGCGCGTCACTTCGACGCCCGGCGGCTGCATTGTACGCGTCAACGGCACGCCCCAGGGCGAAACGCCCTTCGCCATGCAGAACATCGCCCGCGGCGAATACCGCGTTCAGGTCGAATGCACCGAAGCCCGCGGCCGAGTGCACCGCGTGCTCGTCGACGAAGGCGTTGCCGAAGTGCACGTCGACGCCGCGTTCGACGAAGGCGTGCAGAGCCGTCCGCTGCTCTTCGCGCAAACCGGCACGGACGCCAGCGCCGCGGGCGCCCGGATCGCCCGCGAACTGAACCGCACAGTGATCGTCGCCATGGCCGACGGCGAAGGCCTCCGGTACCTCCGCTTCGACGCGAGCGGCTCGAGCGCTGAAGTTCGCACGCGCCAAAGCAACCGCGCCGAAGCCGCGCGCCACATCGTTGAAGGCCAAAGCATGGACCTGCGCTTCGACGCCCCCCAGGCGCTCGGCGCTGATACGGCGGACGCCGACGAGGCCGAAGAAGCCGACGAGCCCGACGCTCCCCGCGCCGGCCTGCCCGGCTGGCGCATCGGCGTAGGCCTCGGAGCCGCCGCAGCCGGCGTGGGTCTAATCGCCTTCTCCGCCGTCCTTCACGGCGACCGCGTCGAAGCCGGCGACGGCCTCGCGAACCTAACCGACGAAGAAGTACGCGGCCCCGGCTTCATTCCGAACCAGCAAGCCTGGCTCGACGAAGGCCTCGGCCCGATCGCGGGCCTCGCCTTCGCCGGCGGCGCCGTGATGAGCGTGGGCGCCGCTCTACTCGTTCCGCCCCGAGAGGACGTGCCCTGGTGGGCATGGGCCAGCGGGGGCGTCGGCCTCGTCATCGGAGGCGCCGCCCTAATCCCCGTCCTCACCCGCCCCAGCTGCGAAGGCGACGGCATCCGCAGCCTCGAACAAGGCGTGCGCCGCGACTGCGTCGATAGCGGCCTCGCGGGCTCCCGCGCCGCCATCATCGGTGCCGCCGCCCTTCCCTTCCTGGCCGTGCCGATCAGCTCGCTCCTTCAAAGGGGTCGCAGCGAAGACACCACCGCCCTCCGGCTCAACACCAGCGTCAGCCAAGGACGCTTCTCCCTGCAACTCAACGGGAGCTTCTAAGACATGCGTCCCCCGCTTAGCCTTTCCCCCGGCGAATCCGCGCTTCGTGCGTCCAGCAACCATCGTCGAGCGTCCAGCAACGAGCGTCGTGCGTCCTGCAACGAGCGTCGTGCGTCCTGCAACGAGCGTCGTGCGTCGTGCGTCGTGCGTCGTGCGTCGTGCGTCGTGCGTCCCACGCCCTGCGTCCCGCGCCCTGCGTCCCGCGCCCTGCGTCCTGCGTCCCGCGCCCTGCGCTCAGCAGCCAGCAACCCGCGTCCTGCGCCGCACGTCCCGCGCCCAGCTCCCCGCCCCGCGCGTACCCCTGCAAGCTTGAGCCTCGCAGCCCTCGCTCTCCTAGCGACGTTCTTCAGCGCCACCAACGCCTCCGCCCAGCAGCTTGAGTCGGTCCTCGTGCTGCCCTCGTCCCGCGCCGGCATCGACCAAGCCGCCGGACGCGACGTGCTCGCCGCGGTAACTGAAGTCTTCGAAGAAGCCGGCGTGACCGTTCGCCGCGGCCGCGACGGCGAATGCGTCGACGACCCCAACAGCGGCTGCGTTGAAGAGGTCGACGCCGCCCGCGCCTCCGCCGCCCTCATCATCACCGTCGACCCCGCCGGCCCCGCCCGCGATGTGCCCATCGTCTCCCTCAACCTCCTCTACGGCGAACGCCAGCTCACCCTCACGGAGCAAATCCCCGAGGGCGATTCGGAAGCCCGCACCCTCTACCAAACCCTCGCCGCCCAAGCCCTCGGCCGCTGGGGCTCTGCTGAACTCACCACCTTGACCGTAGGCGGCTCCCCCGAAGGCGCCGCCGTGCAAATCGGACGACTCCTCGGTCAGCTCCCCTTCACCGCACGCGTGCAGCCCGGCCCCCACGAACTCATCGTGCGCGCCCCCGGCTTCGAAACCCACCACGAAACCATCCAGGTCCCCTCCCAGCCCGAGTACGCCCTCAGCATCCACCTCGAACCCGAAGGCGACGCCAACGGAAAC
>JBCCRV010000158.1:0-12458 GCA_039201085.1 Myxococcota bacterium
CCCGCTCATCGTCGATTTCGCCATCTCTTCGGCTTGAAATCCGCCGGGGATTCCTTCGCCTCACAGACGCAAACTCGCCGACGAGCGACCACGAATCCACACGCGCGAGTTTGAAGACACGCCCTAGACCGCGTTTAGTCGTTCGGCAGGACCGTGGCGCACGCCAGGATCTTTCGCGTGAGCTTGGCGATGCCGACCTCGTCCAACTCTGCGGGCGTGAAGCGGCGAAGCGTTTCGTCTTCGGTGCCGCGCGCGCCTTTGGCGCGCCAGACTTCGACGGTCATGCGCCGGTGCGAGAGCACGTGCTCGATTTGGCCCATGCGCTCGGGCGTGCGCGCACGAATGCCCTCGCCCACGAGGGCCCGCCGCGCCAGTTCGCTCGGTCTCACATCGGCGCCCTTGGAAGCAGCCTTGGATTTGAAGAGCTCGCCTTGGGGCGGCGTGCCCTCCACAAGCGGAACGCCCCATAGACCGCCGAAGAGTGATTTGTCGCTTCGCGTCAGCCACATGCGCCCGCTTACGGTGGGCACCACGGCGACCATAAAGACCGGCTTCGGCGGCTTCTTCTTCTTGGGAACGGGAAGGCGGTCCACTTCGCCTTGGCGAAGGGCCTGGCAAGCTTCGGCGATCGGGCAGCGCGAGCAGGCCGGGGCGGCCTTCGTGCACAGGGTGGCGCCAAGCTCCATCAGGGCTTGGTTGAAGTCGCCCGGGCGCGGTCCCTGGACCGCGTCATCGGCGAGCGCCCAGAGTTTCTTGTTGGACGCCGTCGAGCCCACGGGCGCATCGATGCGGGCGAAGCGCGAGAGCACGCGTGCGACGTTGCCGTCCACCAGGGCCTCTTCCTTGTCGAAGGCGATGCTGCCGATCGCACCCGCCGTGTAGGCGCCTACCCCGGGCAGGGCGCGGCGTGCTTCCGCGTCCTCCGGAACCGCTCCGCCATGGCGATCGCGGACCGCTTTGGCGCCTGCATGCAGAAGGCGCGCTCGCCGGTAGTAGCCGAGGCCACTCCAGCGGCTCAGCACGTCGTCTTCGCTGGCTTCCGCCAGCTTGGTCGCGGTGGGAAAGCGATCGAGGAAGCGTTCGTAGTAGGGGATCACCGTGTCCACGCGCGTTTGCTGGCACATGATTTCACTGACCCAAATCGCGTAGGGGTCGCGGGTACGGCGCCAGGGCAAATCGCGCTTATGGGCGTCGTACCATTCGAGCAGGGCTTCGCGCGGGAAGGCCATGCGGCTCCGTGGCCCATGCGTGCGTGGCTGTCCAGCGGCCTGCGGTGTCGCCTTGGTGGCGATGCGTGCGTCATGGCTACTTCAGATGCACCTACATCCTGGCGTTTCTTTGACCAAGAGGACGAACTACAGGCTCCGTTCGATTGGGGGCCGTCTACACCTTGTCGAAGCGCACTACGAAGCTTCCGGCGCTGGCGTTCTTCTCCGCCAGCTCAACGGTGATCGTTTCGCTGAGTAGCTGGGTGCCGGCCTCCAGCGCACCCAGCGTTCCTTCGATGTACGCATCGAAATGGTAGCGGGCCGTGTCGAAGCCCGACTGGGTCCACTCGCCGTATTCGTTCGGTCCGGGATCGTGAATGGCGACGTGGACGTCGCCCACGCCCTTAAACATTTGCTGCAGGACGCGCGGTCCGTACTCCAGCATCATCTCGCTGGTGCGCTTGAGGCCCGGAGCGATGGGGGCGAACCACTTCAGCCCGGCGCGGCTTAGCAGGTCGTTCCAAGCCTGCGTCCAGTAGCGTACGGCTTGGGCGTCAGGGCCCACGATTGCGCGGGTGGCCACCACGATGCTCATGTGGTGGCTAAGCGGTACCCAGCGCAGTGCGTTGCACGTGTCGTGGCTTCGCCACGCCGCGTCACCGATCGCATGTTGGAGCGCGTCGATCTGCTGAGGACGGGCGCGCTGAAACGCTTGAATCAACGCCTTTCCGATGCCCGCGCGGGCCATGGCCGAGTCCCACCCCACGGTGGAACGGTACGACAGAACGGCCTGAATGTTGAGGGCCCGGAGCGGCCCGTGACGGGGTCGATGCCGCTTTTTAGGTCGTGAAGTGGCATCGGACGCGCGTACGTCAACGCGTCTGCGGCGACGCTTCGACCGGTGCTAGCACCGTCATCGCGTCGACGGCGGACGACGAGTACGCGACCGCCCCCAAGCCACGGACCGTCGAGGGGCTGCTCCATGGGAGCGGCAGGGCGATCGCGAGTGTTTGCTCGGCACTCATCGGCGATAGTCGAAGGCGCACGAAGCCAGGCCGGCGCAGCGTCGCTTCGACGATGCCCGAGCGCGCTCCCAGGGCGGCGAGAACCGCGTCGCTGATGTCGACGCCCGCCGGAAGCTGAAGGTCGATGACCGGCTCGGACACCGTTTGCTTCGCCCGGACCTCAAGCTCGTAACCGGCGAGGCCGTTGACCTGACCGACTTCGCCGCGCAGGGCCAAACCGAGAAGCGGTCCGTCCACCGCCTCGAAGGGCCGTCCAAACACCGACTCTACGCGAACGAGCACCAGACCTTCATCGCCCGCATGGCGAACGCGTACCGATGCCGGCAGTTCGATGACGCCCGCGCCGCCTTCGAGCGCGACTTCCTGCGCCGTTCCGTTTACCTCTAGCTCGACCGTTTCGGGCGTGTCGCCGAACACGCCGTAGGCGCCGGCGCTGAGCCACCAGAACGTCGATTCGTTGGCGCGTCGTGTCATCGAACGCTGGTAGCGCGAGGCGCCGCGAAGAAGGGCGCGGGCGCGATCCGTGTCGCCGAGCTGGTGGGCCGCGAGGGCCAGCGCGAGCGTGCCGCTGGTCGTTTCGACCAGTCCTGGTCGATCTTCCGTAGGCGTGAGCAACATCGTTTCTGCGTTGATGGCGCTGAGGGCCCGCTCGTACATCGCGCGGCCGTGTCCGTCGCGCGGATCGACAAGCAAGAGGGCAGCGGCCGCGCGGGCGAGCAGGGTAGCTTCGGCCGGTTGATCGCGCAGGGCCGTTCGCAGCTGCCTTCGCCAGGCGATCAGAATGCCGTCGAGGGGCGACGCGCTTCGGCCCGACGAAAAGCGATCGAGCTGGCTGGGTGCGCCGGCGGTGGCGAGGGCCGCGAGCGAGATCGCCGTAGCGCGCAGCTGGCCGGCGGACGGGTCGCGGTCCGGCATCGTGCCGACACCATTTAATCGCCCGACGAGCCGTCGGCGCATCGCCGCGGCTTCTTGATCAACGCCGCCGTCCGGGGCGACGAGCGTGCTCAGCGCCACCACCGCCGGAGCGATCGTGAGGGCGCCGCCTGGCTCCGTGCGAAGGAGTTTCGCACGGAGTTCGGGCGTGAGCTCACGCCCCGACAGGGCGTGGCTGTAGGCCGTGAGCGCCGGCGCCGCTTCGGTGGCGTCGCGCAGATCGGGGTCGAAGGCGAGGGCGTTTCCGGCGAGCACGATGGCGCGCGTTTGGGCGCCGTCTTCGTCGACGCGAAGGCGCGTCGCAAAGGGCGCGATGCCGGTGGCGGCGCGGCGAATCGGATGCAGGCCTTGGGCCGAGGCGATGCGTCCCGTCAGCGTGCGCGTGGCGCTTTCGCTGCGCACCTCGAGGGACGGTCGCAGTCGGCCGCGCTGGCTCGCGACAAAGGTCACGTCGAAGGAACGCGATTCGCCGGGCGGCACTTCGAGGGTCGGGGGAGCGCGGAGCGCCACGCCTTCGCCGCTGCCTACGAACGCGTAGCTTGCGGTGCGGCTTCCCACGTTCGTGATGTGAAAGCGGCGCTCGAGGGCTTCGCCCGTCGTCAAGCGCTGGGGGAAGTTGCCCGTGAGCAGGATCGATGAGCCCGCGCGGGTGCCTGCGTCGAGCCGCTCAAAGCCCCTTCGGCCCGTCGTCGTCAGCGCGATCACGCGCCAGGTGCGCGGTTCCTCGCCGACCCGCAGGACCTCGCTTTGTTCGCCCGTGCCCGTGCTCGTAGCGCTTGGAACATCGAAAGGCTCGAGGGGCCGCTCGAGGCTGAGCTCGAAGCGGTGATCGGGAAGGGCGGGAGGTAAGCCGGGCTGATTCAGCGTGAGGTGGTCACCGCCGCCGCGCGCGAACGGGATGGGCGCGATGCCCATGCCGAAGCTCTCGGCGAGCGTCATCGCCGACGCCCGTCCTAGCTCGACGCCGCTCAGCCGTGCGACGAGGGCCGTTTCGCCGACGGCGTCGGCGTATAGGCTGCCCTCAGCGAGCACGCGCGCCGTGGGATCGCGAACGTCGTCGCCCGTGCCGAAGCGGCCGTCGCGCCCGGCGCTCACGAGCTCGAAGCCGGCGACCGGCTGCACCGCCGAGTAGCGCGCGCGGCTCACGCGGCGAAGGGCGAAGGGGCGCCCCCACCCGTCGGCGAGCGCGAGCGCGTCGACGCTGCCGAAGCCTTGCACGTCGCGGCCCTGAAGGGGCTCGAGCCAAAGGGACGGATCGCCCGGACGTGCCCAAGGCAGATCGAACCCGCGCTCGCGCACAAAGTCGCGCAGGGCGAGCAGGAGTCCAAAGAGTCGGCGCCGGGTGACGCGGCGCGCGACGGAGTGTACGTCGAAGCGCGAGTCGAGTTCCTTCAGCCGGCTGATCGTGAGCGGCTCGCCGCCGAGACCCGTAGCCCCTTCCGCACCCAGACTTCCGCTGTCGAGGGTGGCCATCAGCTCTTCGCGAAGCTGAAAGCGGCCTCCTTCGATCGAAAGCACGGCGTCCATGTCGCCGGGAACGGATTGATCGTAGCGCGCTTCGATGGCGCGAAAGACGAGGGCAAGCCGCCCCTCGACGAAGCGTTCGCGGGCGCGCCATGGGTCGCGCAGCATCGCGCCCGCGGCCGGTTCGGGACGCGGCACGACGCGTCCGCTTCGGCGCGCAAAGGGCGCAGCGTCGTCGCGGGGCACGCTGCCGATGCGAAGGGCCCGCTCGAAGCCGCGGCGCGGCATCGAGCGTCGTGCGCCCACGTTGAAGGCCGAAAGGGCGCTTGGCGGCAGGGCCATCCATACGGTGGTCGCCTCTTCCGGCTGCACGACGGAAACCCGAATCGAATCGTCCGATCCTGCCGCTTCGATCGCGGGCGGCGCCAGTTCGCTCACGGGCTCGTAGGCGACGTACGTTCCCGCGAGTGGCCGCTGGTCGTCGAGGGCGCGCGTGCGCACGAGCACGCGTTCGCGCTGCAGGTAGGGAAGGGTGGCCGTGTCGCCTCGGGTGATCACGGCGGCGATCGGTGCGCGCTGCGCGTCTGCGCGATGGAGCGTGACGAGCACGGGCGCGCGGCGTACGTCCGCGCGGCGCGCGATGGACACCTGCAGCTCTTCGCCGCCGTCGCCGCTGATGCGGGGCCGGGTCGTCGCATCGACGTTGATCGGCAGGCAAAGCTGTCGGCGCACGCTCCCTGGACTCGTGAGCGTCGCCGACGTGGCCGCCGTACCGCCGCACTGCTCGTCGCGAGCGCCGATCGGAACCTGCACGTCGAAGGCAACGACGCCGGAGGCGTCGCTTTGGCCTTCGTGGCGCCCGATGGCCGGACCTTCGAGCACGACGGATCGCCCCTCGGCCGGCTCGCCGTTAATGCCGGCGACGATGGCTGTGACCCGCGCGTCGATGCCGGCGCTTAGGCTTGAACCTTCGATGCGCAGGGTGGTCGCGTGCGAGTGGGCGCTGACGCGTACGCTCGTCGTCGCCGACGCCGAGCCGAGGCTCGGAGCGCGCGCGTGAAAGGACACGGTGTGGTCGCGAAACTCGCCGCGCATGCGCCGGGTGTCTTCCACCGGCAGCCGAAGGCGCGCTTCACCGCGTCCGTCGGTGATCGCATATTCGTCCGCGTAGCGCGCGGGAATGGCGTCGCGCTCGACGAGGGAGCGCCGCGAGAATGTGACCACGGCGCCTTCAACGGGGCGGCCGTCCCGTCGCCTAAGTACAAGGCGGAAGGGCGCCGATTGGCCGGGTTCGATGATGGCGCTTTCGGGCGACGCGTGAAGCTGAAGGCCTGCCGTGCTGCGCTGAAGGAGCAGGACCTGCGCGCTGGCCTGCACCCGTCGGTCGGCGCCGTCGGCTTCGCTTTTGGCGAGAACGCGCAGGCTGCCCTGCGCGTCGCGGGGAATGGCGAAGCGATGTGAGAAGGCGCCGCGTGCATCCGTACGCGTGCGAATCGGTGCAAGCAAGGGACCGCGCGAGTCGGAGACTTCCAGGGTGACCTCTGCGCCCGAAAGGGCCTCGCGACCTTGGCGGAGCGTGCCGGCGACGGGCACACTTCGGCCCGCGAAGGCGGCGGGCGCCGCGACCAGCTCGAGGGTGCGAGGCTCGAGCGTACGCACGCTGAAGTCGAAGCGACGGGCGACGCCGCTGCCGACGTTGACCCGCAGGGTGACGCCGAAGCTGTCCGGTGCATCGATCGGAACGGCCAGCTCGATAAGTGCGCCGCCGCCGCGGTCCGCTTCGAAGGTGGCGGCTTCCTGGCGGTCGAGGGCCGTCGCCAGCGAAAGGCGCGCGCCGGCGGCGGGACGGAGCGTGCGAAGGCCCACGACTTCGTAGCTGGTGGTCCACAAGCGCAGCGTCTCGCCGCGGGTGACCGTCGTGCCGCCTTCGAGCGTGAGCTCAACGCCGGAGATATTGCCGCGAATGGCGCGGCGCGTTTGGGCGTCCGTCGACGAAGGCACGAGCTGCACAAGGGCAAGAAGTGGAACTGCAAGAAGTAGGAGGGCCGCTTTGGGCAATCGAACGCGGTTCATGCGAAGCTCCCGGTGCGAACGCTCGACGCGCCGCTACAGGCGTAGGGATCGAGGGATTCAAGGAGGGGCCGGATTGGCTCCGGTGTAGGCGGCGGATCGGGTTCGCTACGGTCCGCTTCGGCGACGTCCGGTACGGCGCCGCGGTCGGCGATGTCGACGACCCTTGAAGGAAGCACGGCGATGCGGCTGGCGCGATCGCGCTCGTCGACGAGCGTGGCGCCGAGGCCGTGCAGCTGACCGCCGACGCTCCAGCGAATCGGCAGCGGAATGCGCAGCGTCGCGCCGGGCGGAAGCGGCCTAAGCTCGAGACGCAAGGTGCGCCCTTCGAGGGTCGGCTCGCCGCGCGTAAGACCGCGAAGCATGACGCGGGCGTCTTCGTCGAGCTCGGCGCCGGCGGGCAGGTCGAGGGACACGACGGGCTGGGAGAGCAAGCGCGGCTGCCGGTTGCGAACCTCGATGGCGAGGCCCGACCGCCGATCGCGGGCGCCGATGTCTCCGTCCACTTCGAGGTCGACGGCGAGGGGTGCCTCCCACGGACCGGCCCAGGGCCGGCCGTAGCGAAAGCGCAGGAAGACCAGGCTCGGCGCGCTGCCCGCGTTGACGGTGAGCGCGTGCGAACCGGGCGTCGCCGCTTCGGCCGATTCGGCCACAAAGAGGCCGGAGTTTTGATCGAGTTCGATCGTGCGGCCGTCGAGTTCGAGCCGCACGCTTTCGGGCCGTCCGCCAGCAATCAGATGGGCGACGGCGGACGCCTGAAGGCGCGACTCGGTGGGCCACTGGTCCGGGTTCGACGCGGTGGCTAGATGGCGAAGGAAGGGAAGCGCGGCGGCGCGCTCGCCCAAGGCCGCGTAGGCGCCGGCGATCCATGCGCTCGCTTTGATGCGGCCTTCGAACTGGCCGTAGAGCGCGCGGTTTTCGAGAAAGGCTTCATCGCCGATGCGAATGACAAAGCGTCCGGCACGGCGGAGGAGCTCGCGCGAGCGAACCGTTTCGCCATTGAGCGCGAGGGCGAAGGCCGCGCGTGCCCAGAGCGCCGGAAGGTCTTCATGGGCGACGGCATCGCGGGTGCGCGACCGCAGGCCCTCGACGAGGGTCGCGAGGTTTTCCTGCTGGGCCGGTCGAGCTTCCGAGGCGATGGCGGGCCGAAGGGCTGCAAAACGCGCTGCGGCGGCGTTCACCATGGGCGGCTGACTCGGACCTTCGCGGGTAGCGCTTTGGCCAAGTCCGCGCAGGGCTCGGGCGATGACCGCGTCGGGCACCGAATCGTCGTTCCACACGAGCGCCAGGGCCATGGCCGTATCCACCGAATCGGTGATCGAGATTTGCTCGCGGCTGTCCGACGCGCGAAGCAGGCGCTTGGCGGCGCGCAGGGCATCGGCGTCCGGTGCTTCTCCAACGAGGGCCGCGACCCACCCGGCGGCGACGCTTCCGGCGGCGTACTCGAGCGGGTCGCCGAAGAGCAGGGACGCGGGAGAGAGCTGTAGGGTGGCGCTGCCGCGCGGTGTTGCGTCGCTTGGCACTTCGTACTCGATGCGCTCGCCCGGTTCGGCGAGGAGCAGCATGCGCTGACGAATCACGGCGGCGTCGGGCCAGACCGTGACGGGCCGTCGAATCGAATCGAGGGGCGTTCCGTCTTCACGAACGACGTCGAGGCGAATATGACCCGTGCCGGCGCTTGGCGCTTGAACGGCCACGAGCACTTCCTCGGCGTCGCGGCCGTCCACTTCGACGGCGACCGGTTCGGGCACGCCCAGCGCAATGTCTTCGGCGACGGCGCGCACAAAAAGTCGAAGGCGGCCCGCCGTGCGGTTTTCGACGCGCACCGGCAGCTGCAGGGTGTCGCCGACGGCGGCGAAGGGCGGCACGGGACCGTCGATCGTCGCGTCTTGGTCCACGCGAATCTCCGTCTTTGCCGTCGTCAGCCAACCGCTCGCGGACCACACGATCGCCTCCAGTCGGTAGGTCGTGAGGGCGTCCTGAAGCGGCACGACGACGTTCGTACGGTCGCCGTCGAGGGGCACGATGCCTTCAAAGTGAAGGGTGGCGGGAAAGCGCTCGCGTACGACCTGCGCCATCTGGTCGAAGGCGGAAACGGGCGCTGTTTGCTGAAGCCGACTTTCACTACGCTCCCGTGAAGGCTCGGGCGCCGCGGCTTCTTCCATCATGGGCATTTCCATTTCCGCGCCGGAGGCGGCCGTCGACGACGGGCGCGCACGACGCGCGATGCGGCCGGAGCCCCGTCCGTAGCCTGAGCCGCCGCCGCCGCGGCCTGTGCCTTGAAGGCCGAGGCCAGCCACCCCGTATGAATCGCCCAACTCATCGCCTTCGAGGCCGCCGAGCACCGCGCCGGCGGCGAAGCCGTCGGCGCCTTCGCTGGCGCGGCTGCGCACGGCGCGGGCGCGCGATTCTTCCCGCGCGCGAAGATCGAGCGAGGCGTAGGACTCGGCCATTGCCGAGAGCGTGCGGGCGCCGGGCGCGAGCATGCTCAAGCGGCGCATCAAACCGTCTTCGCCGCTGGCCACCGAGTAGGGCGTGCTTTCGGGAATCACGCGCGCAAAGGGATCGTCGATGTCGTCGGCGCTGCCGAAGCGGCCGTCGGCGCCGGCGCTCACGAGCTCGTAGCCGATGGCGCGGGTGGAAAGCACAAAGCGCGGCGACGAGTCCCGGCGTAGGGTGAAAGCTCGGCCCCAAGGATCGCGAAGCTGGTCGGTGGTGATGAGGCCGCGCTCGACCATGCGTGAAAGCCAGTCCTCGGGTGCGAATCCGGAGCTCGCGCGGGCGGCGCCTTCATCGTCGGGGTTGGAGAAGCGCAGGACCGCCGCCAGAAGGGTCACGAGGCGCTGGCGGGCGAGGCGCTCGGCGACCGTGCGAAAGGAAAAGCTCGGCTGCACCGCACGCAGCATCGCGATGGTGGCGCGCCGATCCCCGAGCGTTTTCGCCTGCGCGTCGTTCATTACGCCCGCTTCGATCATCGTGTCGATGGCGTTCGGCAGGAAGCGCCCGCGCTGCGCGATCTCCTCGAGCTTGCCTTGCTGAATCATCGACGCGGCGGCGCGTTCGATGGCCGTCATGAGCTGGCCCGCGCCCCGCGTTAGCATTTCGCCGCGCATGACGACGGCGTCGTAGGCGCTGCGCCGGTAGCCCTGCGGTCCTGCGCCCCAGGGTGGCGGAACGAGCGGCTCGGGTTCGTAGGGGCGTACGTCGGGCGTCAGCTCCGCGGCGAAGGCCGCTTCGAGAAGCAGCCCGCCGGACTCGGCGGCTTCCGTCAGCGCCGCGCTGAGCCAGTCCGTTCGCCACGGGCCCTCACCGCCGTGGGCCGCCAGGTCGCGGACCACGTACGCGGCCCAAGCGCGTTGGGGCGCCTGCGAGAGCTCGAGCCCCACGGTCGCGCGATCGCGAACGGCGTAGCGGTCACGCCCGGGGCGCAGCGTGGCTTCGAAGGCATCGGCGGGGCGCAGCAACACGGCCGTCGAGCTGCCAGGCTCGAAGGCGGCGTTTCCCCGCGAGGCGGCGTCGGCTGTCCGGTCCGTGGGCCCGAAGGGCCGCGCGCGCAGCACCACGCGGCCGATCGTGCCGGCGGGCATTTCCAAGCGCGCCCGCGCTCCTTGGGCAAAGGTGGCCGCCACCACGCGACCGCCAGCCAGCGCTTCGACGAGCACGGTGCGGCCGCGCACGCTCGGTCGCCGCTGCACTTGCACATCGATCGCCGACCCCGGCGCGTAGATCGGCTGGGACGTGGCGATGCGCACGCGGGCGTCGGCGGCGATGGGCACGCAGCTCGTGGCGACGAGATCGCTCGACGCCCATTCGATCTCCACGCTTGCGGCCGTGCGGTTTGCGCACGCGCCGGTGCGCATCGGTGAAGCGAGGCCGGCGTCGGCGGAAATCGGAAGGCGCGCCAGGCCGTGCTCGTCGAGCGTGAGGCGGGCCGAGCCGCCACGCACCACCGCGCCGCGCACGGTGATGACGGTGTTTTCGGGCGCCGGCGCGCCGAGCGGATCGGTGACGAGCACAAACGCTTCGGCGTTCGTTTCCGGCACGACGGCGCCGCCTTCGGCGCGAATCTCGACGCGCCACGGCACGCGCGAGAGCACATACGCCGCCGTGGCGAGGGCGCTGCCGTAGGCGGGGTGCTGGGCTTCGGCCACGACCTGCTGCGAGACGACATCGCCCGCCGCATAGGCGGGCGCCTGAAAGCGTACGGGTGCGCTTCCATCGGGGCCCGTGCGAACGGTGAAGGGCGGAATGCCTGAAGGACGAATCTGCACCTCCGCGCCGACGACGGGCGTGCCGCTCGGCGTGCGAACGCGAACGCGGCCGCGCTGCCGGCCCGTGGGGCGAAGGACCGGCTCTTCGAGCTCCAGCGTGGCCATAAGCCGCTCGACGGTGCGGCGTCCCACGACGAAGTTCACGCGCCGCTCCTGAATCGGTTCCGCGGTTGTGCGCACGACCACCGTGTAAGAACCTTCCGCCGCGCCTTCGGGCAGGGCGAGGGCCGCGGACGCCACGCCCGAGTTGCCGGTCGTGTCGCTGCCCTCCAGCACGTTGCCGCCCGGGCCGCGAAGCTCGTGCTCGAGGCGAAGGCCAGCGATCGGAACGCCCGAGCGCGCCGCGGCGGCGCGCATCCAAAGCTGCACGTTTTCGCCGGGTTCGTAGCGTCGGCGGTCGACGAGCACGTCGATGCGCCGGTTCGGGGCCAGCGATAGCCCAAAGTTGAACTCCCGTTCCCCCACGGTGATCTGCACTGAGGGGGCGAGAAGCTCGCGGGCCGGCACTTGAAGCTCAGCAATGAAATGGCCGCCCGGGCCCGTGCTGACCGTTTCGCTCGTGACGACGCGAACGCTGGGGCGCCGCTCCTGCGTCCGTTCCTGAATGCGAACGACGACCGAACCGCGGTGCGGGGCCAGATCGGCGTATCCACGCGTCTCAAAGGCCGTACCGGCGATTATGAGTGTTTCGCCAAGAATCGCCGAGGGCGCGGAATCGAGCACCAGCTGATGGCCACTCGCTTGGGCGTGGGCAGAAAGGGGGGCAGCCGCAAGGGCGAGCACAAGAAGAGGCAGGGTGCGTGAGAACATGGGCAGACTCGGGCGGAGCTTCGCTTCCGGTGACCGATGGACACAAGGGGCTTGCTCGTTCTTGGGCCCGACGCCCAAACGCCGGAAAAGTTCTGGATTCGTGACCGTTCGGCGGGACCCGCAAAAAATCGCGCCGAGCGGTCCACTTCGCCCATCATGTTCAGCGGTATGTTCGCCTCACGCCATCGCCTGCGGGCCCTCGGGCTTCTCAGCGCCTTCGCGGCGCTGACGCCGTCGCGCGCGTTTGCGGCGGGCGGCGGCGGTGGCGAGGGCGATTCGGTGATCGCCGTCGCGCTCTTGGGCATTGGCGTCAGCTACCTTTTGGCGAACTTCGTCATCGACAAGCTTCAGCAGCGCTTCTTGATGCTGACGGGCGTCGAGTACGTGATGCTGGGAATGCTTCTGTGGAACTTCGGCGTCATTAAGGACATCGACTACCTCATGCCGGCCATCGGCCTTGCGGCGGGATGGGTCGGGCTGCTTCGGGGCATGGACGTCCACCTCGACAGCGTGAGCGAACGTCCCGAGGGCACGCTGCGCATTTCGTTCCTGCACCACTTCGTTCCGGGCGCACTCGTGGGCTTCGCGGCCTACTACGTCTTTCCGTTTTTGGGCGTGGACGGCGTCACCTGGCGTGAGCGCGCGGCCGTAAGCTTGATGCTCGCGTGCTGCGCGGC
>JBCCRV010000159.1:0-12435 GCA_039201085.1 Myxococcota bacterium
CACATAGGTGTGTATGGCGCCCCGCGCCAGGGCGACCGGGGACCCGTCCTGATCAGGCCGCGCGAATGCAAGGAGGCCTCAGCGCCGAACGAACCCGCGCCCCGAGCGGAAGCAGGAGAAGATGCCGCCGATTCGCTGAAGCCATCAAAGGACACGGTTCCGGAAGACGGGGAGGCGCCGGAGGCCTCTTCGGAACATGCCGACGAACTGCGGCCCGAACAAGCCAAGGTCGAACCCGGCAGCGTCGAGGCAGGCCAAGCCCTGAGCGCGGAAGCTCGGCTCGTCGCCCAAGCGACGTTGGGTGAAGCGCCGCCCCTTGCGTCTCCACGCGCCCTTCGGCAGGCCGGTATCGGTTGTCTGGTCCTTCTCGCCCTTAGTGCGCTCGGCGCGTTCATGCTGGTGAGCTCGGCCCTCCACACGTTTCACGATCCAACCGATGGCCTGGTTCCCGTCCCCGAGCCTGCGCCCGAACGAGCACCCGAACCGATCGAGCCGGACCCGGAGCCGCCGCCGGAGCCGGAGCCGGAGCCGGAGCCGCGACGCATCGAGTGGGTCGGGAGCTACGAAGTCGCACGCGCTCGGGCGAGTGACGACCCGCGGCCCCTCGTCATCGTCTTCACGTCCAATTTCGCGACGGACAGTCAGACCCTGTATGAGGGCGTGTTTGCCGAAGACCGCGTCGAAACGGAGCTCGAGTCCTTCGTGGCTCTTCACGTCGAGCTCGACGATGCAGGGTCCGACGATCCAGCGGTAGAGGCGTGCGGCGTGCGATTCCTACCGCATGTGTGCTTCATTGACGCAGCTTCGGGCGAACGTCTGATCGAGGATCTGGAGATGCTCGTACCCCCAGAAAGTATTGTCGAACGCTTGCGCGCCGCACGCGCGGCCTTCGAATCCCGCTAGCGCACGGGCGGGCTTCCGCCTGAATATTTGCGCCGGGCGGAAAGTCGGCGCCCCCGGCAGCGCGTGCTAGATCAATAGGATTCGTGGGTGATTCGAGGCAGGACGAAGCAGCGGAGGGCACGGCGAAAGGCCGACCCCGTCGCCGTCGCTTCGGCCGTATCTTCGGCCGTTTCGCGCTTTTCTTCGTCGTCTTCAACGTCGTCGCCGTCGGCGTCAGCCAGACCGCGTGGGGGCGCGAGCGCGCCCGCACGCTGATCGAACGCGGACTCGAGGAAGGCCTTGGCGTCGACGCCGAGATCGAGAGCGTCGAAGCCCGGTGGGCGTTTTGGCCCCCGGCCCTCACGCTCCTCGCACGCGGCATCGACATCGATCATCCGAGCGAAGGTGACCTGCTGGACGCCGAAGGCCTGTCCGTCCGCCCCTCGCTCGGCGCGCTGATGCGCGGAACGATCGACCTAGCGTCTATCGACGTGGATGCGCCTCGCGTGCACCTACGCATTGTCGACGGTGCGCCGGTCAATCTTCCCACCTTACCCGAGGGCGAGGGTGGACCGGTCGAGCTGCCCTTTCGCACCTTGGGGCTGAGCGACGCGGCGATCAGCGTGGACGTCGATTCGCTTGCTCAAGCGCGCCTCGGTCCGCTCGACCTTCGACTGGACGTCGATGGGCCGCGCCTAGCCATCGACCTGCGCACCGAACGTGGCGTCATCGATCACCTCGACGGTCGCGAGGACATCGAAGAGCTCGTGGCCGTCGGTGCCCTCGACCTAGGGGGTGCCGTCACCATCGATGAGCTGCGCTTTCGAACGCCTTACCTTTCGCTGCGCGTCAGCGAAGGCGAAGGCAAACTCGGCAGCGCGGTCTTTGACTGGGGATCGGGCGAAGACCCGGAGGTCGGGCCGCGCTGGCGCGGCCAAACGGAGCTTGAGGTGAACGTTGCGCGCCTTGGCGCCCTTCCCCTCCTCCCGCCCATGCCGCCGTTTGAGGGGCGCGTGCTGGTCAATGCGCTCACGTCCTTTGACGTGCGCGCTGGCCCGATCCTCGATGGCGAGGTGCGCGTCATCGACGGTCGCATCGATCACAAGTGGGGCCTGGGTGACGAGGTGGTGCTCAACGTGCTTGCAAGCAGTCAGCGCGTGGACCTGCGCCCAGGGAGCGAAGTCCGACTGATCACCGGTGGCGGTCGCGTGGGCCTCGAAGGCAGCCTCGAGCTCGACGCCGAGCGGGGGTTTCCGCTCAGCGTGGACACGCGCATCGACATTCAGTTTGCCCAGCTCATCGAGCAGCTTGGCGTGACACCGGACACGCCCGTATGGTGGGCCGTTCGTGGCCAGGGGCGGCTGGCGGGCACGCTCGATCCGCTCTCGCTTGGTGGCCCGCTCGAGTTTGGGGTGCCGTCCTTTATGGTCACGCTCGATCCCCACCACGTTCGGCCGCGGCAGCGCGTGATCAGTGTGGACGGCGCGCGTGCCCGCGGCCGTTGGCGCATCGATGACGAAGCCTTCGTCTTCGAGGACATGCGTCTGACAACGGCGGGTTCGGACCTCCGTGCATCCGTCGTACACTTGGGGTTCGACAACAGTTTTCGCGCCGAGGTGACGGGCACCGTTGACGTCGCCGACGTGGGACCGCTCACCACCTTCGAGCTGGCCGGGCGCGGTCCTCTCCGCGCGTCCATCACGGGCACCTTCAGCGATCCGCAGGTGCGAGGGAACTTTCAGCTGCGCGACTTTCGCTTCGACGGTTTTCGCCTTGGCGACGTCACGAGCGATTGGCGCCTCGTCCACGACTACCTCGCCGTGTCGCTGCCGCGTCTCGAAGCTACGAAAGGGGCGAGTCGCTACCGCGTGGAAGACCTGCTCTTCGACTTTCGAGAGCACGTCGAAGTGACCGGCACGCTTCGCACGCCACGCCTCACGCTCGCGGACCTCTATCACACCTTCGGCTACGAAGAGGATGAACGCTACACCCCCTACCAGGCGATCCTGCGAGGCGCGGCTCCCTTGCGTTTCACGCATGGCTTTCCCGCCGACGGACCGAACGGCACGTTCACTGGCCGCGCCAACCTCGAGGTGCTCGCCGCCAACTTCGCCGGCTACGCCTTCGAGCACGGGTCGATCGACGGTGACCTGCGCTGGTACGACTTCTCCGAAGGCCTCGATTCGGCGCTGATCGGGCTTGACTCGATGGTGCTGCGAAAGGGCGAAGGTACGGTCAACGTGGCCGGAACGATCGAGCGTTCGAACGTGCGCCTCAGCGTGCTGGCGGACCGCATCGCCGTTCGTGACACGGAGGGTATCGGAGACAGCTTTGAGGGCCTCGAGGGGCACTACTCGGTGGCCGGTCAGGCGCGCGGTACGGTGGATGTTCCCCGCCTCGACCTCGACGTCGATGTGACGGGCCTCGCCTACCAGGATGCCTTTCTCGGGGACGGCCGGGCGTACGTACGCCTCACGGAGCGAGGCGACCCATGGATCGCGGCTGCCGCGGATGCGTCCGGCCCTTGCGTGCACGGACGGCGCGGACTCGCGCGCGCCGGTTGGCGGCCTTCGGCGCCCCTTCGCACGCGCGAGGGCCTGCTCCCCAGCTCCGGCCCGCCAATGGCCTTTATCGTTTGCGGTGAAGGCATGGGCGGGCGCGTCGCCGTCGACATGGCCTTGGGCTTTACGGACGTTGTGCCGGCCCGCGGTGAGGTGCGCTTCGCAAACATGGACCTTGCGCCCTTCTTCGACGGCTTCACCGGCGAGACGAGCGGCGTGATCGAGCTCGACGCGGGGTATCTGCAAGCCGATGGAACGCTCGGCGGCGAGATCCGCATCGACGAGGTGCGGCTTGCGCGCGCCGACGCGACGTCCGTGGCCATTGCGAACGACGGACCGATCACCCTCGCGATCGACCGCGGCGGCGTACGTGCCGAACAGGTCGCCTTCATCGGCGAAGGCAGCCGCTTTGAGCTGAGCGGCGGCGCCGACGCGCGGGGTCGGTTGGATATGCAAGTGGACGGCCGCGTCGACCTCGGGCTGATCGCCCAAGCGAGCTCAGAGATCGAGGAGAGCCACGGATCGCTGCGCGCCCACATCGACGTTGGGGGCCGTCTCAACGATCCCACAGCGAACGGACTTGCGGAGATCGACAACGCGGGGCTTCGCTTTGCGGATTTGGGCATGGCCGTCGAAGAGCTTTCGGGCACGGTGCGCTTCGACGAACGGCGCGTCTCCCTCGAAGACTTTCGCGGCCGGGCGGGCGGTGGCCGGCTTTCGATGGCCGGTTCGGCCCGCCTTTCGGATGGCGGCCTTCGGCAGTTTCGCGTGGACACGCGCGTCGATGCGGCGACGGTGCAGCCGGAGGACGGTGTCGAACTCGGCGTCAACGTAGATTCGTCGCTCCAGTGGAATCAGGGTGACCGCCTGCCGCGCCTCACGGGCACGGTGGACATTCGGCGTGCGCGCTATCGCCGCCCGATTCAGCTCTCGCCCACGCTCGGCGAGCTCTACCGCCCGCAGCGGGCCGAAGTGGAGCAGTACGATCCAGAGCGTGATCGCGTGGCCATCGATCTACGACTCAGCGGCGACAGCGCCCTTCGCGTTCAGAACAACCTGATGGACGCCGTGCTGCGCGTGGACGATTCGGAGCGGCCCTTTCGCATCGTCGGCACGGACCAGCGTTGGGGCGTCGTCGGTTCGATCGCCTTGCCGCAGGGCACGGTGCGCTTTCGAAGCACCGAGCTTGTCGTGACCGAGGGCGAAATCCGCTTCGACGATCCCACGCGCCTCGACCCGCGTTTCGATGTGCTCGCGACCACCGAGATTCAGCGCCAGCAGGGCTCGTCGGACCTCACGGGCCAGGTGTGGCGGGTGGGCCTACGCGCCCACGGCGATCTCGACGGCTTTCAGCTCGACGCCGAAAGCCAGCCGCCCCTTTCGCAGGAGGATCTGATGCTGCTGCTCACCGTTGGAATCACGTCGGCCGAGGCACAGCAGCTTCAGGCGGGCGATGTGGGCGGCACGGCCCTCGAAGCCCTCAGCGCCATCAGCGGCGTGAACGAAGAGGTGGTGAGCGCCGTTGGCGTCATCGACGAGTTTGCGATTACAACCCGCTACAGCCCGGATACGGGTCGGCCCGAACCGATGCTCACGATCGGCAAGCGCATCAGCGAGCGGGTGCGTCTCAGCGCGTCGACGGGCCTCGCCGCCGAGGACCGCACGTTTCAATCGCAGCTCGAATGGAGGGTGAGCGACCAGACGAGTTTTCAAATGGTCTATGACAACATCAACCGCGAATCGGCTTCGAACGTCGGGAACGTGGGACTCGACCTCCATTGGCGCATCGAATTCGAGTAGCGCCCGCGGCGCCCTTCCGCGATCCTCACGGCGCTGCCGATGCCCCCTCTTCCTAGCCCGCACTCGTCACCAGATGGCGTGCCCTCGCACAGCCCTGCGACGCCGGGGGATTTCGCTTCGCCTCAATACGGCCTGGATCATTCGTTTCGTGAAATCGCCCAGCGCCGTAAATCTGTACGATCATCGCACCCCTTGGTGACTCATGCGGGTTAAAGCTCGCCGTTTATCGGGCGTCCTGGTGGCGGCGCTGTGCGCATGGACGTCGGCCGCATTGGCGGACGACCGCGTACCCGAGGAGCTGGAGGGTGCGCCTATCGTGGAGGTCGCGATCGAAGGCCCCGTGGCGCGCTCGACGCCCGTTCGTCTCCTGGGCATTCCGGTGGGAGCGCCCCTTCGGCGCGCGATTCTTCGCCGCACCATTCGCCGGCTCGTGGCCACGGGACGCTGGCTCGACGTGCAGTTTGACGCCTACCCGGTGGAAGGGGGCGCGCGTCTCGTCGCTCGGCTCCGTCCGCGCGTTGTCCTGCTTCGCGTCGATGTCTTTGGCGGCGAAGTCTTCGATGCGGGCCAGGTACGCCGGGCGCTCCGACTGAACGAAGGCTCCAGCCTGGCCGAAGGTACGCTCGATGAAGCCGAGACCCGTCTTCGTGAGGCGTATGCGGCGCGCGGCTACGAGCGCATGAACGTCGCGTTCACGGTGCGTGAAACGGACGATCCCGCTGTTCGCGTGCTGATCGTTCGCGTTAGCGAGGGCGAGCCGACCCGCGTTGCACGCGTGCGCGTTGAGGGCGACAGCCCGCCCGAAGGCGTGCAGGGTGCGTTGAACGTGGACGTGGGCGATCGCTTCGAACGCGAGCGCCTTCGCACCGGGGCGCGGGCGGCGCGTCGTCGCCTACGGGAGCTCGGCTACTACGAAGCGCGGCTTCGCGTAGAGGACGTGCATGTTCAGGAGGACGGCGACGTCGAGGCCCGCTTTTCCCTTCGCCTAGGACCGCGCTATGAGCTCCGCATCGCCGGTCACGGACCGCTCGATCGGGACGAGCTTCAGGAGGCGATGCGTCTTGAAGAAGACCGCCTCACGCGCGGCGGCGTTCGCTCGGCCGCGGCACGGGTGCGTGAACGCATTCACCGCCAGGGTTATGCGGATGCCACCGTCGAACTGCTTCCCGTGCGCGCCCGCGAGCCCCAGCCGGGTTTCGATGCGGTACTACTGCTGCGCATCGAACTTGGTGAGCGACGGGTGGTTGAGGGCCGACGCTTCGTGGGCGCACATCATTTCTCGTCGCGCTACCTCGACACGCAGACCATCGCGATTCTCGAAGAAACGCTCGGTTCGGCGACGCCCTTCGACCCGGTGGACGATCACAACGTGGACCGGTTGTTCTCCGAGCAGGAACGCGCACGCCTTGGCAACCCGCCCGCGCCGGTCGATCCCGGCAGCATCTGGCACGCGGAATCGTACGCGGCGGCGGCCACACACCTGCAGGAGCTCTACCAGGCCGACGGTTTCCTGAGTGCCGAGGTGGGGCCCGCGCGCCTCGAAGACCATACGGTGGTCCTTCCCGTGCACGAAGGGCCGCGCACCTTCATTTACGAGGTCGGCCTCGAGGGCGCGAGCCTGCTTTCGCCCGCCGAAGTGCTCGAGGCATCCCGGCTTCAACGCGGCGACGCCTTCAGCTACCTCACGCTCGAGGAGGCGAAGGACCGCATTCGTACCGCGTACCAGGAGCGGGGCTACTACTACGCGAGCGTGGAGTCGGAGGTGGCCTTCAGCGCGGACCGCACCCGCGCCGCCGTTGTGCTGCGCGTTCGCGAGCGCTTTGAAGTGCGCATTCGAGACGTGGTGCTCACCGGCAATGTGCGAACGGACGAGGGCTTGATTCGCCGCGTTCTGGACCTGGAGGAAGGCGACCTGCTCACGCCTTCGCTCCTGCGCAGTGTGCAAGACCGGCTGCTAGCCCTGGGCGTTTTTTCCGGCGTGAGCGCGACGCCCGCCGATCCGGAGCTTCCAGAGCGTGAAAAGCAGCTCGTGATCACGCTAACGGAGCGGCGCTCCCAGTACCTCGACTTTCGACCGGGCGTGTCCACGGCCCAGGGCGTACGCGTGCGCGCCGAGTACGGCATTCGCAACCTGCTTGGGCGTGCGCTGGGGCTTTCGCTCAGCGCCCAGTTTGGCTACCAGTTTTTCTTCTTGGACAACACGCTGGAGGAGCGCTTCAACGCCCTAAGTCTCGAGGACCGCCTCGAGCGCCGCATCGTGCTCGCCTTTTCGATTCCGTACGTGGGCCTACCCGACACGACGGCTTCGCTCAGCCTGACGCACATGCGCGAGAACGAGCGAAACTTTGGAATCACCGTTAACACGGCGGACGTCACGCTCACTTGGCGTCCGCGCCGCTTTCTCAACATCTCCTACGGTGCGGGCCTGGAGAACAACTCGACGGACCTTTTTGGGGGCCAGGCCTTCGACGACCTCATCGAGAACACCACCGATCCTCGCCTCCGCCAGCTCCTGCGCGTGCCCGAGGGCGTGTCCACGCTCGTCGCTGTGCTCGCGACCCTGACCCTCGATCGGCGGGACAGCCCGTTTACCCCGACCCGCGGCTATCTGCTCTCCGGTTCCGCCGAATGGGCCCGTACGATTCGCGACGCCGAAGTCGAGCGCGCCGGCACGATCGAGCGTTTCGAAAGCCACCACTTTCGTTTCGTGCTTTCGGCGAGTGCATACGCGCCCCTCGGCCGCAAGTTTGTCTTTGCGACGCAGCTGCGCTTTGGTGCGATGGCGCACCTCAACGATGCGTCGCTCACGTACCCGAACCGGCAGTTCTTTCTCGGAGGTGTCGACACGCTTCGCGGCTACCTCCAAGACTCGATGGTTCCTCAGGACATCGCCGACGAGATCTGCGATCCCTCCGACGGCGACTGTGCGTTGCCGGACGACTTCAACATCAACGCCGTCGTTCAGGGCGGCGATATCTTCCTGGTGCTGCGCGGCGAGCTGCGCTTTCCAATCTACGGGAGCTTACGCGGCGGCGCCTTTCTCGACGTGGGCAACAGTTGGGTCGATCCCAGTGAGTTCAATCCACGCCGAATACGGCCCACCGCCGGTTTTGGTCTGCGCATCGAAACACCCGTTGGACCAATCGCCTTCGACTACGGCTTTCTTCTGCTTCGTCGCCGTTTTCTCGCGGAGCCCATCGGCAGCTTTCACTTCTCGATCGGTTTGTTCTAAATCACCGACGGCGATTTGGCGACAGCGGTCCGGATCCACTCTGGCGCACCGAGTTCCGCGCTTCGCCCCTCACGCTCACGCTTCAACCCTCACACCCATGCTTCAAGTGCAACTGCGACCGCACAGACTCCGTGTCCTCGAATCGTGGTCGGTTGTTTAGCGCTTGGAAGAACCCCGCGTTCGCGTCAGCGCCCCGTGTCCCTGTCCCTGCCCGTGCCCTGCCCATGCCCATGCCCAAGCCCAGTGCCCGCCTAGAAGTGCCCGCGTCCAAGTGCCCATGCGCGTGCGGAGCACCCGAGGCCGAGCCCACGACCTTTCCCAACCGCGGTGCCTGTCCCCTGGCTGCGCCGGAAGACGCGCGATCGGCACGGGAAGCGTCGTAGGCAGCGCAAACTTGCTACCCTTCAGCCGCGTGGACCCGAAGCGAAGCCGGCAGCTGGAGCTCATTTCACGCGTCGTGGTTGGCGCGATGCTCAGCGTGCTGGTCGTGCGCATGATCAACGCAAACCTCGCGGGCGGGTGGCGATGGGCGCATGGCCTGCTTCTCGTGGCCGAAGTGCTCACCGTTGGCCTTGTGATCTTCGCGCGAATGCCGAAGGAGGTGGTGCGCCGCCCCTACGAGATCTTCATCACTGTGGCGGCGACCTTTTACTTTTCCGCGATCGATCTAACGGGCGGCCGCCCGCTCGTTCCCGAAGTTGTGTCCGTAGCCATCATGTGCTCCGGCATTCTGCTGCAGATCTACGCCAAGCTGCACTTGGGTCGAAGTTTCGGACTCTTGCCTGCGCACCGGGGGATCGTGAGCACGGGCCCGTACCGACTCGTGCGTCACCCGATCTATCTTGGCTACCTGCTCGGCCACGTAGGCTTTGTGTCGGCCGAGTTCAGCCTTCGAAACGTGCTGGTCTTCACCGCGCTCTACGCGCTGCAGTTCTTGCGGATCCTCGCCGAGGAGCGCGTGCTCCTCAAGGATGAAGAATACGCAGCCTATGCGAAGAAGACGACCAAGCGCTTCATCCCCTTCGTGCTTTAGGGTTCGTGCTCAGTCGCCGGCCAGCGCGCTGGCTTGTCTTAGCAGCCACGTGACGACCGGTCCGGTCGCGAGGCCGGCGGCCTTTTCGTATGCGCCCTTGGCTTCCGCATCGCGCTGCAGTTCACGCAGCAAGTGAGCGCGAACGGCCCAGTAGGGCTGGTAGAGCTGCGTGCGCCCTTCCTCGAGCCCATCGAGCAGCGCGAGCCCTTCGGCGGCGCGACCCATGCGGCCGAAGCTCGCGGCGCGTCCGATAAACGCGCCGAGGGACGGATAAAGGCGAACAAGGACGCCGTAAAGATGATGAATCGCGTCCCAGTTCGTTGAACCACCGCGCGCGCGATGGGCGTGATGGGACTGAATCGAAGCCTCGAGCTGGTAGGCACCGGGCCGCTGAAATCGGGCGGCAAGCCAGAGCGCCTTTTCCGCCTCCAAGATCAACGTCGTGTCCCATCGCTTGGTGTCCTGCGCTTCGAGCGGCACAAACGCACCCTTCGAATCGATACGCGCGTCACGGCGCGCTTCGCAGTGCAGCATAAGCGAATAGAGCCCAAGGGCTTCGGCGCTCTCGGGCAGTCGCTCGACGACGAGGCGGGCGAGCCAAATCGCTTCGGATACGAGCCCAGCCTCGCGGCCTTCGAACCAGGCGGTCCCAAAGGCTGCGTAGATGGCGTCGAGCACGAAGGCCGTGCGTTTCGGGAGCGCCTCCGGTTCGGGCAGCGAAAGCGGCAGGTTTTGCTCCGCCAGCTTTCGCTTGGCCCGCGAAAGTCGCTGCCCCATCGTTGCGGGCTTCACCAACATGGCGCCGGCTATGCGCTCGGCTTTCACACCGAGAACGGTCTGCAGCATGAGCGGCGTACGAATCGACGGATCGATGTCCGGGTGGGCGCAGAGAAAAAGCAGCTCCAGGCGCCGGTCGGGCAGCGTTTCGCGAAACGCCGCCGTCGCCGCCTCGTGGGCCTCCAGCTGCAGCGAACTCACGGCGTCCGATGGGGCGCGCTCGCGCGATGCGTACTCGCTACGGGTTGCTGCCCGCCGGCGAGCATCGATCAGTTTGCGACGCGCCGCCGTCAGCAGCCACGCTTCCGGGTTGGCGGGGATTCCCGATTCGGGCCACTTGCGTAGGGCGGCTTCGAGGGCGTCTCCGACGCAGTCCTCGGCCAGCTGAAGATCGCGGCATCGAGACGCGAGCCACGCGACGAGACGGCCGTAGCCGTCCGCGGCAGCACGCGCGACTGCGTCTTCGACGTCCGTCGACATAGGCCGTTTATCGCCTACTGCTGCATTTCGACAATCGGACGCAGCTCGACGGCGCCCGTCGCCGCCGCGGGGCAACCGGCGGCCAGCTCGATCGCGTCGTCGAATTTATCCACTTCGAAGATCATGTAGCCGCCCAACGCCTCCTTTGAGTCCGCGTAGGGACCGTCTTGAATTTGCCGTTCACCATTTCGCACCCGAAGGGTCGCCGCCGTCGACGCGAGTCCCAGAATGTTTCCGCCGACGACCTTGTCCCCGACCGCGCCGCTGTACGACTTCCAGGCGTCCCAATACGCCTGTGCGGCGGGCCCTGGTTCCCGCTTGTCGAACTCTTCCGGGGTTTCGAGAATGAGCATCATTACCTTCATGGGTTTGTCCTTTCATCGGAGCCATCGTCGGCTCTCGACAGGCACGACGGCCGACCGGACGCGATTTCGACACAGCCTCAAAAAAAGATCGACCCCCTTCGGTCTTACGCACTCATTGCTCAAAGCAGTAGAGGCGACGGTTTCGTGCCTGATCGCAGGGCACGCCGGCGTTGAACACGGACCAGCGTCCATCCGCGTCGGCCGTGCGGCCGCCAGCGCCACGGTCCGCCGCGGCGGCGGACGTCCAGTTTTGGCAGTTGGCCAGGACCGCGCCGCCGCTGCGGTTCGATCCGTTGGCCGCCGTTCCCGTCCAGCAGAGTGACGCGTTGAAGCCGCCGGCGCTAAGGATGTCCATCCCGTCGGCGAAGTGATCGATGGAAACGTTCAGCGTCCCATCGGTCAGATCGCCCCAGTCCGACGCGAGCAGCGTCCCGTCTGTGCGCACGTAGGGCACGGAAGCCCGCACGAAGCGGTCCGCAACGCTTGTTGCGCCGGTGCTCAGCCAGGCGCGAAACGTGCCCGTAAGCCCTGCGCCCTCGGCTTCGGCCTGACAGAGCGCGTCCGCCCCGGCGAGGCCGCCCAAGTCTGGTCCGACTTCGGCGCGGGTGATGAACACCGCCTTTCCGCGAATGCAGCGCCCGGCTTCACAACGCACCAAGGGGCCGTCCATGCAGTCGCTCACGTCGGCACAGGTCGTCGGGCAATTGGCGCCACTTCCGCCGCACAGGAACAGCCCGCAGCCATCGGCGGACCCGATTCGAAAGCCGTCGGCGTCGCAGGCGGGTGAATCGCCGCTGCAGCGCTCCGCCTCGTCGCACGGACCGGTGCTTTCGCGGCAAATGGCCCCCGCTTCGCGGAGCGCGTCGTCCGGGCACACGCCCGCAAGGCATTGCTCGGCGGTGTCGCAGGCGCCGGCCGAAGCCCGGCATTCGGTTCCGTTCGGTCGAAGGCCGCACGCTCCCTCGCCATCGCAAAGGCCCGTTTCGCAGCGGTCCTCGCTGCACTCGTCTTCAGGGTCTGTGTTCGCTGTGATCGGCGCGCATACGCCGTTACCGGCTCCGGTGCGGACTTGAAGGCAGCTTTCGCACGTTCCATCACAGGATCCGTCGCAGCACACCCCAAACGGCAACCCGTGCTCGGAGGCAACAGAGTGTGCGAGCGGCCAATGCCGGGACGGAGTGTGCTGCGACGCATCCTGTGATGGAACGTGCGAAAGCTGCCTTCGGGTCCGCACCGGAGCCGGTAACGGCGTATGCGCGCCGATCACAGCGAACACAGACCCTGAAGACGAGTGCAGCGAGGACC
>JBCCRV010000160.1:0-12412 GCA_039201085.1 Myxococcota bacterium
CCGCGTCGCCATGGGGTCGTGGACCGACCCACCGGAGGGGGTGCGCCACTATCGGGAGCAGTGGGCCGTTCGGCAAATCCCCGAGACGATGGTGGAGTTTCGCCAGAATCTCACCAGCGTCGTCGAAGGCGATCGCATCAACCCATGGCGTCGCTGGTATTGGGGGGCGGCGCCGCGCGGCGACGACGAGCAGGCGTACATCGACCGCTCGGGCATCTGCCTGACGAGCGAAGGCTTCTTCGCGTACTTCTGGGGCAAGTCGATGGGGGCCGACGAGCTCGGCGAAGCGATGCGTGCGACGCGCTGCGTGCGCGGCATTCACCTCGACATGAATCAGCGCCACACGGCCTTTGAATTCTACAACGTGCTTCGGCGCTCCGAGGCGCCGGACCTTCCGCGCCGTCCGTCGAGGGACTTCGAGTTCGAGGTCGATGTACCGCGCGCCCGCGAGTGGACGGCGCGTGGGCGGCTGCTGGCGCGCTCGATGACGCCGATGCGTTTTCCCCGCTACGTTCGTCAGGACCCGCGCGATTTCTTCTACCTCACGCTGAAGCCGGTGCTCCCGGGTCCCGCGCTCCGGCGCGTGGGCGAAGGCGCGCTCGAGCTGTCGGCCAGCGGCCTTCCGCACGGCGGCTGGCCGCCGGCGCTCGCTGCCGCAGAAGATGGGGGCACGCATTTCGTTCGCATCGACGGAAGCCGGGTGATACCTCAGGTCGGAATCGGGGGGCGCGAAGAAGCCCCCCGGGTGCTCGCCTACCTGACGGGGGCCGCTAGGGCCGGTGCGCGCCGGCTTGTGCGCCAGGCGCTGACCGTCGGAAATCGCTTTGCGATCGTCGAGCAGCCCGGGCGCAGCGATGAAACGGTGTTTGCTGGGCCGGCTATCGACTCGTCACACGGCGCGGGCCTCGGCGTCGATGGCGAGGGCTTCTGGCTCTACGTGGAAGGCCCGCGGGCTGCCGCGACCTTCGAGGCGATGGGCATCGACGCGATCGGGCTGGGGCCCGACCAGCGGCTCGCCTATCAGCTCGAGGGCATGACCGCTGGGCCCGACGCCTTTGAGCGTGACGTGGCCGTTGAGAGCAGCCTCGTGCTCGTCGCGAACGAGCGTCCGGCGTCCGAAGTGCTCTTTCCGGACGTTGAACCGCGGCCCTACATGTATTGGGGCCGAATGCAGGACACCCGCGTGCGGTATTTCCGCGGCGAAGGTCCGCCGCGCTTTGTGGCGCCGGACCCGGAAGAGGACGACGCGTCGCCTTGAACCGATGCCGGCCAATCGGCTATGGTGCGCGGATTCGGGCGGGAGACGCGTCCGGATCTAGAGGACACCGGTGAAAAAGCCCATTCCCTTCGGCAAATACCTCCTGCTCGAGCGGGTCAACGTCGGAGGCATGGCGGAGGTCTTCAAAGCCAAAGCCTTCGGGGTGGAGGGCTTCGAGCGCCTCGTCGCCGTGAAGCGAATTCTACCGAGCATCGCGGAGGACCAAGAGTTCATCACGATGTTCATCGACGAGGCGAAGATTAGCGTGCAGCTCACGCACGCGAACATCGCGTCGATCTTCGACCTGGGTAAGGTCAACGAGAGCTACTTCATCGCGATGGAATTCGTGCGCGGCAAAGACATGCGCGCGATTTTCGACCGACTTGCGAAGCGTGGCGAAGCCGTGCCCGTTCCCATGGCGAGCTACGTCGTCATGAAGGTGTGTGAGGGCCTCGACTACGCCCACAACAAGCGCGACGGCGGCGGTCAGCCGCTCAACCTCGTGCACCGCGATGTGTCGCCGCAGAACATCCTCGTGGGCTACGACGGCGAGATCAAGCTGATCGACTTCGGCATCGCGAAGGCCGCGAACAAAGCCGGTAAGACGCAAGCGGGCATTCTCAAGGGCAAATTCGGCTACATGTCGCCGGAGCAGGTCCGCGGTTTGCCCCTCGACCGGCGAAGCGATGTGTTCGCCGTGGGCATCGTGCTTTATGAGCTCCTGACGGGCGAACGGCTCTTCGTGGGCGAAAGCGATTTCTCCACGTTGGAGAAGGTGCGAAACGTCGAGATCATGCCGCCGAGCACCTACAACGGCCGCATTCCGAAGGAGCTCGAGCAGATCGTGCTCAAGGCCCTCGCGAAGGACGTTGAGGATCGTTACCAAACGGCGATGGACCTGCACGACGACCTGCAGTCCTTCATGTACACGAGCGGCAACTTCTTTGCTCGCAAGGACCTCGGCACTTGGATGCGCCGAAACTGGGCCGAAGAGATTCAAAAGGAAGAGATGCGGGACGAGAAATACCGTCAGATCAAGGCGCCCGGTCGCCCCGTCGCGTCTCGACCGCCGCCGCCTCCGCCGCGTTCGCGGCCTTCGTCCGTTTCACGACCACCGGCCGTTTCGAAGCCGCCACCACCGCCGCCGCGCGCATCGAAGCCGATGCCCAAGTCGACCATGCTGGGCATGGGAGGCCCGCCCGCCCAGGCTCCTGCCTTCGACATGGACTGGGACGAGGACGAGCTCGCCACCCAGATCTACGACAAGGGAAACGACGCTTCCGGACCGCCGCCGGTGGTGGCCGCGGGGCCAGCGTCCAGCCCGGGCCTTTCGCCAAGCCTTGGGCCGAGCTACGGCGCCGCGTCGCCGAGCTACGGCGGCGGCCATACGCCCCTTGAAGCCGAACCAACGCAGGTACCGAGGCTTCCGCCGCGCGGCGAACTGCCTGCCACGCCGCCAAGCGGCGCGCCGTCACCGTTTGATGCGCCGTCGCCCTCACCACAGTCGGCGCCCGAACCCAAGCCGCGTGCGGTGCGCGAACCGACGGCGGTTCTGCGGCAGCCCAAGAGCGACTCGCGACGCTGGCTTCCGGTGGTGGTCGCCGCATGCTTCCTGCTCCTCTCGGCCGTCGCCGCGGCCATTCTCCTTTGGCCCGACGACCCCGGCACGCTGATCGTCACGACGGACCCCCGGGACGCCGTGGTGTTGCTCGACAACGAGCCGGTCTCGTCGGGGACGCAGAGCCCGTTCCTAATCACCAATGTGACGCCCGGGATGCAGCACACGGTGGAGGTGCGGAAGACCGGCTTTACCACCTGGCGAACGCAGGTGGAGCTGGAGGGCGGCCAGGAGCTGCGTCTGCCAACGATCGAGCTCGAGGCCGAAGACGGCAGCGATTCGAACGGCAACGCGGCGCAGGGCGGCACCGGGTTCGCGCTCACCACCACGCCGGCGGGCGCAAAGGTCTTCGTGGACGGTCGCGAACTCCCCGGCGTGACGCCGATGCGGGTCACCGACCTGACGCCGGGGAGCCACACGATTCGGGCTGAGCTCGCCGGCCGGGCAACCTGGCAGCGCGTGTTTCAGTTTGCCGAAGGCACGGTGATGGAGCTGGCGGAGACCCTCACGGCGGCGGAGATCAGCGTCGCGTTCCGATCGGAGCCAGATGGCGCTCGCGTCACGCTCGTACGGGGCGATGAGCGCCGTTCGATCGGCCGCACACCGACGGAGACCACCGTGGATGTATCCGGCGATCCGTGGCGCGTCGAAATGACCTTGAGCCGCTACGAAGACTGGAACGGTCCGCTGCGTGTGCCCGAAGGTCAGACGAGCGCCACGGTGCGCGCCGAGCTCGAGCGCGCGTCGCGCGGAACGGACCGAGGCGACGTTCGCCCGCCGCGAATGGTGGTGACGCGCATGCTCAATCCGATCGTGCGCGATACGCCCATGACGACACCGATGGTCACACCCATGACGACGCCCATGGCGACGGGGAACGGGACCGTGGACATCAACACCCGACCTTGGTCTGAGGTGTACGTGGACGGCCGTCGCGTGGGCAACACGCCCCAGCGAGGTCTGACCCTCTCGGCGGGACGCCACCGCATTCGCTTCGTGAACCCGGACTTCAACATCAGCGAAACGATGACGATCACCGTTCGCGCCGGGCAGAACGAGCGTGTGATTCGTACTTTGACCCCGCGCTAGCAGAGGGACAAACGTACGCCGAAGGCGCGTTTCCCGTCTGCTCCCTTGCCGTTGCCTTTGCCCGTGCCCGCGTCGCACACGAACGACGCTCCCCATCGTACGCAGTACGCGACCTCGGTACGCGCCAGGAGAACGCGCTGACGACTTCGGCGCAGTCTGCGCACCACCTGCGTCTAGTCTGAGGCGAGGAAGGGCGCGCGCAGAGCGAAGGGTGCGCGTGAAGAGTGAAGGGTGCGCGTGAAGAGTGAAGGGTGCGCGTGAAGAGCGAAGGGTGCGCGTGAAGAGCGAAGCGTGCGCGCGAAGAGTGACTCGTCCGCGTAAGCCGGCGAAGGTGCGTGAAGACCAGCGCGCCGGGCGCCTCCGAGCGCCCGTAGGGCACCCCGCTGCGCCCCTACGCGCCCCGGAGCGACGGCCGGCGACGCTGGCGCCATCCCCCTACGCACCCCTCATCTGAGGGGTGCAGCTTCATGCAAGTTGGCGTGCATCTAGTGGTGGCTTTGCTACGCCCAGGCCATGCGCCAGCGATTTCTCTTCGCCCTCCTTGCCGCGTGCGGCCCTGCGGCCGTTTCGCCACCCACTGCGGAAGCGCCGCCCGCTGAGCCGCCTGCGCGGCCGGCGGTCCTCGACGAGAGTCCGGCGCCTGCGGAAGGTCGGCTGCCCACCGGCGCAACGCCGGCGCGCTACAGCCTGGCGCTTTCGATCGATCCGAACCAGGAGCGCTTCGGCGGCGTGGCGACGATCGACGTGAGCATCGATTCGCCCCGTCGCGTGATTTGGCTGCACGGTCAGAACTTGGAGGTGAGTCGCGCGCTCGTGCGAAGCGGCGACGAGGCGCAGGACGCAGAGTGGGCCGGCCACGAAGACGAGGGCGGCTTTGCGTCCATCTCGGTTCCGCGCCCCGTGTCCGGCGACGTGCAGCTGGAGATTCACTACACGGCCCCCTTCGACCGCGCGTTGGGCGGCATCTACAAGGTCGAGCACGCGGGTCATGCCTACGCGTTTACGCAGATGGAGCCGCTCTCGGCGCGCAAGGCGTTCCCTTGCTTTGACGAGCCTCAGTTCAAGACGCCCTACGACGTAACGCTGCGGGTTCTTGCTGCGCACGAAGCGGCGGCAAACTCGCTCGCTGTCAGCACGAGCGTTGATGATGATCGAAAGACCGTTCGCTTCGCAACGACCCAACCGATTCCTTCCTACCTCTTTGCGCTCGCCGTCGGACCGCTGGACATCGTGGAAGGCGACGCGATTCCGGCGAACGATGTGCGAAGCGAGCCACTGCCGTTTCGCGGTATCGCAGCGCGCGGTCGCGGCGATGAGCTCGCCTACACGATGGAACACACGGGTGCCATCGTGGCCCAGCTCGAGGCGTACTTCGGGATTCCCTATCCCTACGACAAGCTCGACGTCGTCGCAGTGCCAGATTTTGAAGCGGGCGCCATGGAGAACGTCGGACTCATCACCTTCCGGGACACGATCCTGCTGGTCGATCCGGACCGAACGCCGGCCCGCCGAATGCGTTTCTGGGCCTACATCATGGCGCACGAGGTGGCCCATATGTGGTTTGGAAACCTCGTGACGATGGCGTGGTGGGACGACCTTTGGCTGAACGAGGCGTTCGCCAGCTGGATCGAGCATCCGGCGGTGGATGGTTGGCGACCCGCCTACGAGGCAGACGTAAGCCTCACCGAATGGGTCCACCGGGTGTACGGATCCGATTCGCTCGCCAGTGCACGCGCGATCCGTCAGCCCATCGTCACCACGGACGACATTCACAACGCCTTCGACGGCATCACCTACGGCAAAGGGGCGGGCGTGCTTCGCATGTTTGAGGGCTACGTAGGCAAGGAGCGCTTTCGTGACGGCATTCGCGCCTACCTTCGCGCCCACCGCTTCGGGTCGGCGTCCGCGGACGACTTCACGTCGATGTTGATCGAGTCGTTCGGTCAAGAAGTCTCCGATTCCTTCAATACGTTTCTGACCCAGCCCGGGCTTCCACTCGTGCACGCGACGCTTGAATGCGGCGAAGGGGGCGCGATGGTGCGCCTTCGACAGAGCCGCTACGCCCCGGTGGGCTCGAGTGCATCGCAGGACAATCGCTGGCACGTTCCGGTCTGCGTGTCGGCGCCGACGGGGCGAGGTCGCCGTGCGGAAGTGGCCACGCAGTGTGTGTTGCTCGCGGAGCCAGAAGGCGAGCTCTCGCTGGGCGATTACTGCCCCGACTGGTTTCATCCCAACGCGGGGGCACGCGGCTACTACCGGTTCTCCATGGAGGGCGAACAGCTCGCGGCGCTCCAGCGTGCTTCAAGCCGGCTCAGCGTGTCCGAACGACTTGCGCTGGCCGACAGCATCACCTCGGCCTTTGACGCGGGTCAGATCGAGGCGGAGGCAGCGATCGATGCCAGCCTTGCCCTTGCGTCCGATGCCCATCACACGGTGGCCACGGCGAACCTGCCATTCTTGCAGGGCCTGCTCCGACTCGTGGACACGGACGATCAGCGTGCCGCGCTGCGCCGCCGCTATGCGCGGGCATACGCGAGCGAGTACCGCCAGCTTCGTTGGGCGCCCCGTCGCGGTCGAAGCGAGGACGAGTCCGTACGTCTGCGCCGCAGCCGCATCGTACCCTTCGTCGCCTTTCGGGCGCGCGACGCCGCGGCTCGACGCGAGGGCCTGCGCCTCGGTCGCTTGTTCCTGAATGGTGGAGGCGAAGGCGCGAACACGGATGCGATCGTGCCCGAGCTCGTGGAGGCCGCGCTCGCAGTCACCATTCAAGACGGCACCCAGGCCGACTTTGATCGGGCGATGGAGCTCTTGGCTGGCGCGACGGATGGCCTGCTTCGGCGCCAGCTCTTGGTCGGCCTCGGGGCGACCGAGGACGGCGAGCAGGCGACGCAGGTGATGACGCTCGCGCTCACGGACGCGCTCCGTGTGAACGAGTTCTTCCTCCCTTTTCAGCGGCAATTCGGCAATCCGGCGCGTCGCGCCGCGGCCTTCCAGTGGCTCCAGAACAACTTCGATGCGGTGCTCGCCCGCTTGCCACCGGGCTACGCGGGCTACCTGCCTACGCTCATGGGCAGCGCTTGCAGCGAAGACGAAGCTGCCCAAGCGCTCGCCTTCTTTGAGCCGCGGGTGGGTGAACTTCCCGGGGGGCCGCGCAACGCGGCGCAGACTGCCGAGTCGATCCGACTCTGCGTGGCGCTTCGAGCGGCGCAAGGGCCGCAGGTCGCCGCCGTTGCACGGTGAGTGAGCTGATCGACGCAAGCCCTTCGGGGCTGTGGTGCGAGCGAGGTAGCTTTCATATCGATCCCTCTTCGCCCGTGCCCTGCGCCGTGATCACGCACGCCCACGGCGACCACGCGACGCCCGGTCATGGCGAAGTGCACTTTCTCGCGCGGGGCGAAGGCGTGCTGCGCCAACGCATCGATCTCGGCGAAACATGCACGCGCTTCGTGCCCCACGCGCCCGGTGAGGTCTTCGAGCTTGGTTCGGTCCGGGTCTCGCTTCATCCCGCCGGTCACGTGCTCGGCTCCGCGCAGGTTCGCGTGGAGGCGCCCTCTGGCGAAGTGTGGGTGATGAGCGGCGACTATAAGCGCGCTGCCGATCCGACGTGCGCCGCTTTCGAGCCCGTCCCCTGCGATGTGTTCGTTACTGAGAGCACCTTTGCCCTGCCCATCTACCGCTTTCCTGCGCCCGATGTCGTTTTGGGCGAACTCATCGCTTGGTGGCGAGCGAACGCGGAAGCCGGACGCGCCTCGCTGCTCTACTGCTATGCCCTCGGGAAGGCGCAGCGTATCTTGGCCGAACTCTCGGACCGTCTTCCCGAGGCGACGACCGTCTACGCCCACGGGGCGCATATTTCCCTGACCGAACGCTATGCGGAGGCTGGCGTTTCGATGTTGCCTCTTGCGCCGGTGGATCCGAAGGCGAAGACGAAGAAGACCGAATGGGCCGGCCGACTCGTGCTAGCTCCTCCGAGCGTACGGCGCTCGCCCTGGGTTCGGCGCTTTGGCGACCACCAAACGGCGTTCGCATCGGGCTGGATGATGGTCCGCGGAACGCGGCGGGGACGGGGTCTGAACCGTGGCTTTGCGCTTTCCGATCACGCCGACTGGGCAGCGATACTAAAGACCGTCGAGCAAACGGGGGCGCGGCGCGTCTTCTGCACGCACGGCCATGGGCGAACGCTTGCGCGCTTTCTTCGTGAGGAAAGAGGCATCGATGCCCGGCCGATGGAGACGGAGTTTCGCGGAGAGGCCGGCAGCGAGTGAAGCGCTTCGCCGAGCTCTTCGACGCGCTCGATCGAACGAACGCCACGAGTGAAAAGGTCGCGCACATGGTCGCGTACTTTCGCGAGGTGGCGAGCGAAGATGGCGCCTGGGCGGTCTTTTTTCTGACGGGAGGCCGATTGCGACGCCTTATCGGACCGCGAACCCTTGGCGCGTGGGCGGGCGAAGCCGCCCAGCTTCCCGAGTGGCTCTTGGGCGAGTGTTACGACGCGGTGGGGGATGGTGCGGAAACCATCGCGCTGCTGCTTGAGGGGCAAGCCGCGGAAGCGACGCACGAAGTGCCCGCGCTCGCGGAGACGGCGCGTTCGCTGGAGGCGCTCCGTACGTTGGACGAGAGCGCGCAGCGCGCGGCCATCGAATCGCGGTGGCGTGCACTGCCTCGCCTCGAACGCTTGCTCTTCACAAAGATGATGACGGGGTCACTGCGTGTAGGCGTATCGAAGCTTCTCGTGGTGCGCGCGCTGGCCGAGCTCTCGGGGCTGGAACGCGAAGTGATCGAGCATCGGCTCGTCGGCGACTTTGAGCCGACGGCGGAGCGCTTTGGCGGGCTCCTTCGGCCCGACGACGGCACCCATCTTGCGAGCAAACCCTATCCGTTCTTTTTGGCGTCTCCGCTGGATGAACCGGAAGAGATCGGCCCACGCGACGCCTTCATCGCCGAGTGGAAATGGGATGGAATTCGCGCCCAGCTGCTGCATCGGGCGGGAAAGGTTGCCCTTTGGTCCCGAGGCGAGGAGCGCATCGAGGAGCGTTTCCCAGACATCGATGGAACGGCGCTGCCCGACGGTACGGCGCTCGACGGCGAACTGCTTGTCTGGGATTTCGACCGGGACCGCCCCGCGGACTTCGGCGTGCTGCAGACGCGCATCAATCGCAAACGCCTTAGCAAGAACCTGCTCGCGAAGAGCCCAGCCCGCTTCGTAGCGTATGATCTGCTTGAGGCGGATGGAGAGGACCTGCGAAGCCGTTCGCTTCGCGAGCGACGCGGGAGATTGGAGGCGGTCGTCGCCGAACTCGATCCGCGCGCCTTTGCCATAAGCGCTGCGGTGACGGCGGACAGCTGGGACGGGCTGCGGGAGCTGCGAAAGTCCGCGCGCAAACGCGGCGTGGAAGGCTTGATGCTGAAGCGTCTCGACGCGCCCTACCGTTCGGGCCGGCGCCGAGGCGATTGGTGGAAGTGGAAGCTTGAACCGCTCACCCTTGATTGCGTGTTGACGATGGCGCAGTCGGGTAGCGGAAAACGCGCGGGGCGCTTCACGGACTACACCTTCGGCCTTTGGAGGGGGGAGGGCGCCGAGCGGACGCTCGTGACCATTGCCAAGGCGTACTCGGGCCTCGACGACGAGGAAATCGCCGAGCTGGACAAGTGGATTCGGCGCCACACGGTCGAGCGTTTCGGTCCCGTACGGGCGGTCGAGCCGATGCACGTATTCGAAATCGGCTTCGAAGGCATGCGCGAATCAAAGCGGCACAAGGCCGGGCTTGCCGTTCGCTTTCCGCGCATCCTGCGCTGGCGCCGCGACAAGCGGGCCGAAGACGCAAGTACCCTCGCCGATGCGCATGAGCTACGGCAAACGTTCGCGGGCGAGTAGCCGCACCCTTCACGCGCACGCTTCTCACCGCGGGCGGTGTTCGGTGCCCGCGCCTGCCGTGATAAAGAGAACCGATGCGGGCGCTTCGAGGTCGGCCGTGTGCCACACGCCCGCGGGGTTGATCGCGTATTCGCCGGCATTCAAATGGGTGCGAACGATCCCCTCTTCGTGTTCCTGCAGCAGCGTGATGGCGCCCTCGGTGCAGAGCACCACTTCATCGCCTCGGGGGTGCATCTCCCAGTGTCGCCAATTGTCGCGCATCGATGCGAAGCTCACGAGTCGTCCCTCGTCGCCGTCGTTCGCATGACGTTTTGCATAGGCTCCGTACCAAGCCATGTCGCCTGTGAAGGCGGGTTCGTTCGATGCCTTGGCGCCGAGTCCAAGGTGAATCGGGTGCTCGTCGAGGCGGTGTGCGTGTGACATCGTTGTCTCCTTCGTAGCGGTTTGCCGTCGCCGCCAGCGCGCATCACTAGACGTCGTCGCGTTCGCAGAAGAGGTCCGCAGACACCTCGGCGTCGGGTTGTTCGGCGGCGATGCAGGCAGCGCCAAAAAGCGTGATGATCGTCTGGTCTTCGTTCGCGAAACGCCAGCCGCTTTCCGCCGTGACGGGTACGGCCTCGCCGTTGATCGATACGCGCAACGCGCCGGGTTCCGGTGGCGGGGCCGAAAGGCTGAACACGCAGTTTGTGATCGAGTCGTTGATGGCGTCGAACGCTTCCGCGAGTTCGGCCTCCGTCTGTGCGTCGTAGAAGCGGCGCGCGCCCTCCGCCCGGGGGCGACCACCCGCAAGGGCGAGGCCGTCGAGCACGTCTGCGAGGTCGCCTTGCTGGGTGATGCCCAGCACAAATACCGGAACGCCAATCGCTCGCAGACCGGCGATCTCCTCTAGCGCACTGGTGTCATCCAAGCAGTGGAGAGGCGCGGCGTCGTTTAGCACGGGGTCGCATCGTTCGGTTACGGGAGAGGTGCACCGGCACAGCGGCGGTGGAACGACCGGATCGGGATTGCAGTTCGGTGCCCCATCGGTGACAAGGACGACAAAGGGAGCGCGGTCTGGAGGCACGTTTTCCAGATAGTCGCGAGCCACGGCAAGGGCGGATCCGGTGGGGGTTCCACCCACCGGATCGGTTTCGGCGAAGAGGCGCGCAAGGTCGTCAACGGAGCCCTCCCCGGGAGCGAGGTCGAGCCGCTCGTTGCCACCGCAGGCGTTCGGATCATTGTCGAGGATCGTGGGGTAGAAGACGGCGCCGACTTCCACGTCGCGGCCCGCCAGGCTTCCGGGCAGGGCGGCGCTCATGAGCTCCCAGCGCGATGGTTCTTCGCCCCGGCGCGGGTCGTCCGGCGGCAGGCCTTCAAGCGTGAAGTCCATCGATCCTGACCGATCGATGGCAAAAACGACTTGAGGGGTTGGGGCTGATAAGTCCACGTCGCGGCAGGTCGTGTCGATCGGCACGGGCAGCCCGGTCTTTGCGCCGCATCCGGCCAGGGCGAGACACAACAGCGCGTGCGGGGTTCGGCCCATGGCCACATCATTCCGGCCTTGGCCTGGCCGTCAACCCGTGGGCGCGAATTCGACGCCTGCCAAACCCCGCCTAACGATCCGTAGCGAAGGGACGTGAGCGCGGCGGTCTGATTTTTATCCGCTTTTAGCCAGACGTGGCTCAAACGAGCCGAGTTAAGGCGGGGTAGATTCGCAGGCGGCATTCGAAAGCCCCTGTTTACTTGGGGCGGAGCCCGGTCTAGCCATTGTCTTCGGACCAGCGGCCCCGACGGGTGCGCACACTCATCCGAGACCGTACTGCGTCCAGGAATCGCGTCCGGGCCCATGGACGGGCGCCAAAGCGCGCCAGGTGCTCCGTCTCCACCTGGCAGTCCACGAGGTCGTGACCCCAGCCCTCGAGCCGCTCCAGCAGGTGGGCGAAAGCGACTTTCGACGCGTTCGCCTCAAGGGCGAACATCGACTCGCCGAAAAAGACGCCGCCCAGCGATACGCCGTAGAGCCCGCCCACGAGTCGGCCGGCGCGCCAGGCTTCGACGCTATGGGCGTACCCAAGCTGATGAAGCTGCACGAACGCGTTTCGCAGTGCGGACGTGATCCACGTGCCGTCCTGTCCGGGCCGTGGCACGTGCGCGCAGCCGTCGATGACCTCCGTGAACGCCGTGTCGTAGCGAACTTCGAAGCGCGCGCGGCGAATCTCCTTCCGCAACGTCCGGCCAAGGTGGGCTTCGCCCACGGGCAGCACGTACCGCGGATCGGGGCAAAACCAGAGCAGTGGAAAGCCGCGCACGGGCCAGGGAAAGATGCCGTTTGCGTAGGCGGCGAGCAGTCGCTCGATTCGCAGGTCGTCCCCGACGGCCAGCACGCCTTCAGGCGTTGCTAGCTCCACAGGCGGGAACGAAAGCCGATCGTCGAGGAGGTGAACGGGCATGGGGAGGGCCTAGACCGGCGTGACTTTCGAATGAGCCTGCCGCGGTCCTGGGGTTCGAGGGCAAGGACCGACGACGCAGGAATGCAGGCACAGGTCAAGGAGGAGGGACGCTGACATCGGGCAACGGGGTGGGCGTGGCAGGC
>JBCCRV010000161.1:0-12173 GCA_039201085.1 Myxococcota bacterium
AGATGTCGGAGGTAGCAAATTCCATAGATTGGAATATGTACTGCCCAGTCCACGCAACGGACAATTCTCTTTGGGTATACAGACTCTTCAAGGTCAAGTTAGAGAACCAGGTGCTCACGCCAGACACTGACCACGAGTTGGTGGAAATCAACTACCAAGTACTTAAAGACAAAACAGCGGCCGACCCAACTCTGAGAGTTATCCGGACCCCTGCCTAACCGGACCCCTGTCTGAACGGAAGAGCGGTAGACTCGGACGCTCCGTCGTCACGCTTGCAAATCGCCGGGCGGCATTGCTGTTTCCGGTGTCCAGCCTAACTCGTACAACGAGGCCCTCCGCGCGCCGCGCGGGGGGCCTTCGGGCGTGTTGAAGACGGTGCTAATCTTCACCGCATGCGCTGGTGGGCGAACCGCTGCTCCGTTCGTCGTTCTTGCAGGACCGGTGCGCCCCCCTACCGGGCGTGCGTATGCCTGATCGCGGCGCTTGTCGGCTGCGAAACCGTGCAATTCGAAGCGCGCGAGCGGTCGGCGCCGCCGCCGAACGAAACGGACTCACGCGACGACCTTGCAGGCGCACGCACGTCGGCGACGCACCTTCAGGTGGGCCCAGGGACAAGCTGCGCCGTGCTGGAAGGCGGCGCCCTTTGGTGCTGGGGCAAGGGCTCGGGCATGGCCGCAGCCGGCCCACAGCAAGTGGCCGAAGACGGCGTCACGGACGTGTCCGTCGGCGCTCAGCGCTATTGCTTCTTGCGCGACGGCGAAGGCTACTGTGCAGGTCGCACGTTTCGTTCCTACTACGACGCAAACGGGCCGCAGGAAACGCACGACGCACCAACGCGCATTCGCGGCGCCGTGCAGATGCGGGCGCTCTCCGCCGGTACCTGGCATACGTGCTATTTGAGCGACGCGGGCGCCATTCGCTGCCTGGGCGATCCGGAGAGCGGCGCGGGCCAAGGCGCCTCGATCCGCCGGCTCGGAACGCCCGTGCTTCGCAACGCGTCCATGGTGACATCCGGCCGCTTGCACAGCTGCGGCGTCAACGCGGAGGGACTTCACTGCTGGGGCGCGTCCCGCGGCGGCGCCCTCGGCACCACGGCCGTTCGTTCCTTCACGCCGCGCGCCAAGCGCGTCGAAGGCATCGAACAGGTTCGACACATGCGCGCCGCCGCGAGCGAGCCGCTCACCTGCGCGATCTTTGGCGAAAGCGAGCTAGCGTGCTGGGGCAGCGCCGGCGCTCGCCTGCTAGGCGAAACGCCGGTGCGTCTCGAGACACCGGACGACGCGCTCCACCGCGTCACCGTTGGCAGCCATGCGGCGTTTGTGGTCACCGAATCGGGCGCCCTCTATCGCTACGCGATCAACAGTGAAGGCGGTGCGGATGCGCCGTTCTTCGGCACACCTCGACGCCTCGACGTGCCGCCGCTAGAAGACGTGGGCGCGGGCATCGCCCACCGCTGCGGCCTCGGCAAAGACGGCGCGGTCCGCTGCTGGGGCCTGGCCGCTTTCGGTCGCTTGGGTCAGCCGGACGGACAAGTCGGAGAGGTGGTGCCGGCTGAAGACGCCGTGGTCGTGTCCTTCGGCGGCTAGGCGAAGCTGCGGCGTCGCGGTGTGGCGATGGCGCGGATCGGGGGCGGGCTCAGGCGCCAGATCGGATCGAATCGGATCGGGTAACGGCATGGGCATCGGCATCGGCGGGTTCCCCGTGCCCTTGTCGCAGCCCGGACGTTACCCCAGGTCCGGAACGCATGTCGGCCCTTGGACTCTTCGCCGCGCTCGGCACCGGCGTCGGCTGGGCGGCTCTCGACGCGACGCGAAAGGGGTTGGTTCGGCGCATGGACCCGACGGCGGCGGCCGCATGGGTCAACGTGCTTCAGGGTCCGCTCTTTCTTTGTTGGGGGTTTGCGACGGGTGAGCTGAACGTGGGCGACGGCTACTGGCCCTACGGCCTGGGTGCGCTGCTTCTTCAAACGCTCGCCAATCTGTTGCTCTTTCACGCCCTCTCGATTTCGCCGCTCAGCGCCACCATTCCGTTTCTTTCGCTGACGCCCGTCTTTACATCGCTGGCGGCGATCGTGTGGCTTCGCCAGTACCCAAGTGCGCTGCAGTGGCTGGGCATCGCCGTAGTCGTGGGTGGCACGCTGCTGGTGCACGCCGGCGGCGAGCAGTCGCTCTGGCAACGGCTTCGCAGCGAGCGCGGTTCGCTCATGACCATCGCCGTCGCGGCGCTCCTGTCGCTTCTGGCGACGCTGGACCGACTCGCCCTCGAGCACGCGAGCTTGCCCGTGCACGGCGCGGTTCAGAGCGGCGGCGTCGGCGTGGCGATCATGCTCACCCTTGCGGTCCGCGGCCGGGCACCCTCGCTGCGCGTTCGCCCGGATGCGGTCCCGCTAATCGCCGCGTGCGTGGTGGCGGCAGGCGCGGCCCTCGGCCTTCAGCTCTATGCGATTCAACTTCTTTTTGTCGGGCTCGTCGAGACGATCAAGCGCGCGATCGGGGTCGCCGCGGCGGTCCTCCTCGGACGTATGCTCTTCGCAGAGCCGGTGACGCCGCACAAGCTCGCGTCTGTCGCGCTTATCGTCGCCGGAACGGTTCTTCTCGTCTTCGCATAGGGCTCGCCGAACGCTTCGTCTTTATCTCGGCTTGGCCGCCGACGCGCTTCCGGAATGGGGGGGGCTGGCGAAGGCCGTTGGTGTGGGCGTACCCTCTTAGACGCGCGTTCACCGCAGCGAGGCACCTTGACGCAACCCACTCCCTCCAACGCACCGGTACAGAGCGCGCCGAAGCGGCGTTGGCCGCTTCGCGTCGTCATGGGGATCGCCGGTTTGCTCGTTGGGCTGCTCGTGGCCGAAGCGGTCTTTCACCTTCGCGACGACGGCGCCTTCCCACACGTGAACTTCTATCAAGACGACGCCGAGCTTGGCGTGCGGCTGCGACCCGGCGCGTCGATGCGCTTTGGCTTTCAGGACAACCCCGTCACGGACATCCACGTCAACGCGCAGGGCTACCGCGGAAACGATTTCAGCGAGGTGGCAAACGGCATTCTCGTCGTCGGCGATTCGCAGGTCTTCGGACTCGGCGTGAACGACGACGAAACCATGGCTGCGCAGCTTGCAGAGCTTTCCGGGCGCACCGTGCTGAACGGAGGTGTGCCGACCTACGGACCGGCCGAGTACAGCGCCGTCGCCGCGGAGCTCTCGGAAGCGTACGGCATCACCACGCTCGTGTACGTGGTCAACATGTCGAACGACTTCTTCGAAGACACGCGACCGAACCTGGAGCGGCACCGCGTTTGGGACGGCTGGGCTGTACGCTCCGAGCTCGCGCCCGAGTCCTACACGCAGTTTCCTGGCCGGGAGCTACTCTTTCGTCAGTCGCACGCATTTTACGCCCTTCGACGCTTGCTCAACCAGGATGCGCCCCGTCCATCGCTCCTGCCCTCGGAAGGCACTTGGCAAGATCTCGTCGCCGACTCGGAGGCGCTCACGCGTGACCACGAAGCAGCGGAAGAAGATGCCGAACGGCAGAGCGAAGAAGCGCGCCTCGAGCGCCAGCGCATCGCCCGTACGGTGGCCGACGCGGCCAACGCCGTCGATGAACGGCTCCGCCGCGCCGAGCTCGAGGCGCGCGCAACGGACGGGTTCTACTCCGAGCTTGAACTCGCCCGCGGCCACCCGGGGGACATCGTGGGCGAACTGGGTGCCGAAGAATCGCGCGAACTTGGCGCCACGGCAGCGCTCATTCGTCGCGCCGTACGCCGACGGCAAGCGCTCATCGACGCGCGCCGGGAGCAAGATCCCGAACTTGCCCAGGCGCTGGAAACGCAGCGCCAGCTACGCGCCACCCAGAACCGCTTACGGGCCGAATCTGCCGGCCCGGTCGAAGCGCGAGTGCCCTCCACGCTAGAGCCCCGGCTGCAAGCGCTTCGTGCGCTCGCCGACGACCGCGGCATGGACGTGCTCGTCGTGGCGCTACCCCTCGACGTGCTCGTCTCAAGCGACGAATGGGCGAAGTACGGTGAATCGCCCGTCGATATGGAACCAACGCGGGCGCTTCTTCGAGACCTCGTCGCGTCCGCCGAGCACCTTGGCATGCGCGGACTCGATGCGACGGACGCCCTGCGCGCCGCCGAACCGGGGGCGTTCTTGCGCGGCGACCTTCACATGACGGCAAAGGGGCAGCGCGCCCTCGCCGAAGCCGTTCACGCCGCCCTTGAGTCGCCGCCGCCGCTGCGATCGCCAGAGCCCGGGATGCCCGAAGGTCGTAGCGTGCTTCCGACCTACGCCGAGTGGCTACACACGCCCGAGGCCACCGTTCGTGGCTCGTCCGCAGCCTATTGCGAAACGGTGCGCATTCGCGAATGGCTGCGCGTCACCTGCAGGCGGCGGGGCCGCTCGCGCCCCACCGCCGTCGCTCCCGCCGCGCCCGGTGAGTCGCTCGTGCTCGTCACGGCCGAAGCGGCTGACTATATCGTGCCCCTTAAGGCCGGCGTAGACGTGCGCACGGAGTTCCATTGGACGGACCGAAGTCAAACGCTGAACATCACGTGGAACGAAGGTGCGCCCACGATGGCTTTTTCCGAGCGACGTGCGGCGGAGGTCGCGACGCGCGTCGACGATGAACGGGCCGACCGGCTCTGCGCGTGCCACCGGGAGGTCATTCGTGAACGCGCGTGCCGCAACCACAACGAACGATACGGCGAGTGGACCGAATGCGGCGAACCGATCTGCGAGCACGCGTTTGGAGCCGCGTCCGACGGCTGCTTCAACGCCTATGCAGACGATTGTGCGGCGTTGCTGCGCTGCACCCGCGGCGAGGGCTCGTCGCCGCCCGTATGCAGCGAGGGCGAAGCGATCGCCGGTGGGATCCGTCAGTGCTTCGCGCTCTGTGATGAAGCCCACCCCTGCGCCGAAGGAACGTGCGTGCCTTGGCAAGGAAGCGGCATTTGTCTGTGAGCGTGCAACCGAACGCTGGCGACGCGGAGGAGGTCTCGCTACGCGCCCGGCTGGCCGACGTGTTCTACACGTGGTCCTGGCGACTGCCCGGCCGACGATGGCGTCGACTCTTCGCCTTCGCCGCCGCGGAAGCCGAAAGCGCCCTTGAACTCCGCTATGCAGCGGCGCGAACGGAGAGTCCGGAGCGCGCCGCGCTCTACCTTCGGCACGCCGAAGACGAAGCGCGCCATGCGCGAATCCTTCTGCACTGGGCCCGGCAAGCACGGGGCCAATCGCTTCCCGATCTTCCACGGGCGCACGCCCAGCTCTTTCGCCACCTCGGCGAAAACGTCTTCCTCGCTTTCGTACATCGCGGCGAGCGACGGGGGCGGCGCCAGTTCGAAGCGCACGTGCGGTTCTTTTCGAAGCGCGACCCGCGACTGGCAGCAGCCCTTCGTTCGATTCTCGCCGACGAGGTCCAGCATGAGCGCTACACGGGGGAGCTCGCAGAACACGAATGCCGCAAGCAGGCGCGGCGCTTCGACGTCCTTCATCGGTACCGGCGTGCTGGTGCAGCGCTGACCTATCCGCTCTTCGCCGGGCTCATGGCGCTTTTGTACGTCTTGGCATCGCCCCTATCGCTCCTGCTCGGTCGAGCGCCGCGTGGTTGGCAGGCAGCGAGACGCTCGACGGGCGGGGACTAGTACGCGATGCCCGCCGTGCTCGGCGTAAGCGCCCACTACCACGATGCGGCAGCTGCGCTCGTCATTGATGGCAAGCTCGTTGCCGCCCAGCAGGAAGAGCGTCTGTCCCGCGTGAAGAATGACCCGAGCCTGCCGATGAACGCGATCGAAGCGTGCCTCACCCTCGGCGAGATCCGCTCGACGGATCTCGATCGCGTGGTTTTCTACGAAAATCCGTACCGCAAACTCGAACGCGTGATGGTCAGCGCGCTCCGAGGGTTTCCGCGAGGCACGGCCTTCTTTCGGCGCGCGTTGCGCAGCCAGCTGGGCGATAAACTGTGGGTGCTCGACGATCTCGCGGCGCACCTTGGCGTGCCACGAAAGCGCATGCACTTCGTCGACCACCACGAAAGCCACGCAGCGAGCGCTCTGTTCTGTGCTCCCTTCGGCGACGTACCCCACTCGTCGATCGCAGCCCTAACGGTCGATGGCGTCGGAGAAGAGGAAACCACTGCGATCTGGCGCCTTGAGGACGGTCGTCCCCGCCGACTCGCCTCCATCGCCTACCCGCATTCGCTCGGGCTATTCTACGCGGCCGTCACCGCCTACTGCGGCTTTCGCGTCAATGAAGGGGAGTTCAAAGTGATGGGACTCGCCGCCTTTGGCGAACCCCGCTACCGCGACGCCTTCGATCATTTCCTTCAGGTGGAAGGCGGTGCATTCACGCTCGATCGCGCGGCATTTGCCGACCATCTGGATGGCGCGCGTGCCTTTGGCCGCCCGTTTGTCGAAGCGCTGGGAGAGCCGCGAACGCCCGCGCAAAAGTGGAACTACCGCGGCCAGCGCATTCAGGGCGAGGACGCCCGCTTCGCAGACGTCGCGCGAAGTGCGCAGGACGCCCTTGAAGACGCGCTCCTCACGCTCGCCGAACATGCGCGGGCACTCACGGGCGCCACGCACCTAGTGCTCGCCGGCGGCGTTGCGCTAAACAGCTGCGCCAATGCGCGACTCCTCCGTGAAGGCCCCTTCGAGCGCGTCTTCGTACAGCCAGCAGCCGGCGACGCGGGCGGCGCGCTAGGGGCTGCCCTGCTCGGCGCGCAGGATGAAGGCGACGCCCTCGCACTCGGCGAGCCGTTTTGCGCAGACCTCGGCGTCCCGATCCGCCCCGCAACGGCGGCGGCCATCGCGGACGCTCTCGGCCTTAGAACCACCGCCGTGGTCGACCCCAATGAAACGCTCGCCGCCCGAATCGCTGGCGGCGATGTGATCGCGCTGGCGCGTGGCCGCTGCGAGTTTGGTCCGCGTGCACTTGGGCATCGCTCGCTCCTTGCGCGCGCCGACGACGAAGCCCTTCGCGATCGCATCAATGCACGCATCAAGAAGCGCGAGCCCTTTCGACCGTTCGCACCCGCCATGCTGGAGTCGACGGCGCCTGCTCTCTTGCGGGACGCGCCAAACGATATGACGCCCTACATGACTACCGTCTGCCGGGTTCGGGATCGTTCGCCGCTTCAAGGCACCACTCATGTCGATGGCACGGCGCGCGCTCAGACCGTCCAGAGCGGTCCGCTGGCGCCGTTGCTTCGCTGCATGGAAAGCCACGGCCTGCATAGCGTGTTGAACACGTCGCTCAATGGCCCTGGCGAACCTTTGGCCGCCACCGAAGCCGACGCGATCGACGTGCTCATTCGGCACAAGCCCGACGGCCTGCTCATCGACGATCTGCTCATCGAACGGCCCAATCGATGAGCCGGCTTACCACCCTACGCCAACTGGTCGCGCACTTCCTTCGGCGAGGCCGTTTTTTCCTCCTACCGCTTTTGCTCGTGCTGCTGCTCGCGGGTGCGCTCTTGCTGCTGACGGGTGGCCTGAGTTACGTCGCGCCCTTCGTGTACACGCTCTTCTGAGCGGCAACGCGCTTTTCAGCCCGTACGCAAAAGCGTAGCCTGGCGCCGTGACCTCGCCCGCCGACTCACGCCGTAGCGCGTCTGCCCGGCGAAGCGGATCGAGCGTCGGACTCGCCCTAGCGGAACGAGTACGCCTCTACCTCAAGGTCGCGGCCGCGATGAACATCATCTTCTCGGCCCTCGTGATCGTGGTGACGTTCTTCGATCTCGACGTTACCCGTCGCCGTGATCAGTGGCTGTCCGTCGTCGTTATTGTCACGCTCACCGTGAGCAACCTCTTGGCCCTCGCGTTCGTGCGTCGCGTACGCCACATCGCCTGGGCGCTGCTTCTGCTCGAAGCCGTGATCACGCTTTCACTCTCCGCGACTTACAGTTGGGGAACGCTTCTTGCCACGGGCGACCCGACCGCGGCGGACCAGGTCAGCTCCGTGCTGATGGTCACGCTCGTCCTCACGCTCCGCTCATCGCTGGTGCCCTGTCCAATGGGAGCGACAGTGGCTGCTGGTGCGTTCTCGTTCCTTTTTCCCGTCACGATTTCGCTGCACCAGCTCGCCCATCTCCCGTTCATCTACCACCTATGGACCGTCGTGCTTTGCTGCGTTGTTGTGGGCATTACAAGCGTGGCTTCGCACACGATCTACGGATTGAACGAGCAGATGCGCAGCGTGACACGTCTCGGCCAATACCAACTGCGCCATCCGATCGGCGAAGGCTCGATGGGCGAAGTGTACTTGGCGACGCACGCCATGCTTCAGCGGCCCACCGCCGTAAAGCTCCTGCGCGATGTGACGAGTGCCGCCGCGCGCGAACGTTTTCGCCAAGAGGTCCGCGCCGCCAGTGGACTCACGCACCCGAACACCGTGGAGATCTACGACTACGGACGTTCACCGGACGGTGTCTTTTACTTCGCCATGGAATACGTGGAGGGTGCCAGCCTCGACGACGTGGTGAAAACCGCCGGCGTCATGCCCGCAGGGCGCGTCGTGCACCTGCTCTCGCAGGCCGCCGGTTCGCTGAGCGAAGCGCACGGACGTGGGCTGGTGCACCGAGACATCAAGCCCTCAAACCTGATGATTTGCGAACGCGGCGGTAGCTACGACACGCTCAAGGTGCTCGACTTCGGCCTGGTGCAAGATTTGGCAGACGAGACCGATGACACGTCCCAGCTGACCGGTACGCCGCTCTACCTGGCGCCCGAAGCGATCGTGGATGCGCAGGGATTCGTGGCTGAAAGCGACGTCTACGCCCTTGGGGCAACGGCCTATTTCCTTTTGACCGGCGAGCCGCCCTTTTTGCACGATGATGTGATCGACGTGCTGGCTGACCACCTTGCCACCGAGCCCGAAACGCCGACGTGCGAAGACCCGGGGCTTTCCGCCCTCGTGCTTCGGTGCCTTGCCAAGGAACCGAAGAACCGCCCCGCGGACGCCGCCGCCCTTCTGCACGAACTTCGCAGCTGCAAAACCTATGGCAGTTGGTCTGACGACGACGCGCGAACGTGGTGGGCGGAGCACGAAGCCGTGCTGCACCCCGAATCCGTGGGCGAGCGGAGCGCGTAGCGGGCTCGCCCGTCGCGCCGCGCGCGAAGCCCGGCCACCGACCCCGGCGAGCACGGGCGTGCAGCGAACGCTCGGCCGCGCTCCGCTCATGTGGGGTTCAACGCGGAACCCGCGCCTATTTTTGCGCGGCGCTGAACTCTTCGCGAAGCTCGCGCACGTTGATCTCGCGCGCGCGAAGCCGAGACCCCAACGAAGACAGGAGCGCGGGCGAAAGGGCGCGCTCCGCTCGAATGCGTTCCGGCGACTCGACGAGCGCAAGGATTCGCGCGCGCATATCGTCCGGCAGGAGGTTGTCGAGGTACTCAAGGCCCGAACCGCGGCGCGCTTCATCCCTAGACGTCACAGCGGCGAGCGCGAGCTGAAGATCTTCGGCGCGACCGACGAGGGCGAGCAACAAGAGCACAAGCTCGAGCGTGGCCGAGATCGCGTTGCCCTGCGCATCGGCGCGAAACGGCGATGTGCGCTCGAAGGCCGTGGGGGCTTGCTTCACGCGAACGGAGCGCCGAAGTTCCGCGCTCGCCAAACCGATCATCATTCGCTTAGGAGGACGCAGAGCGGGCTGTCGCCGCGTGATCCGCAGGAGCGCCAAGGCGCACGCTCGCCGCACGCGAAACTGCGACGAACCAAGCCCGAGGCGCAGGGCGTCGACGGAGCGCGGCGAAGCCGCCGTCGCCAGAAGCTCCGCCGCAAGCAGGCGCGTTTCGAGCGCCTCCCGTGACGAGAGGAGAAGGTCCGTCAGCTGACCGACCACGGCCGGCGCCGTTCGGCGAAGCTCATCCCATGCGACGTCGAGCACACCCCCGGCGGAAGCGCGGAGGCGCTCGCGAAGCGGCGTATCGAGCAGGGCTTGCGAAACGCCGGTGGATTGGGGCGGGCGCAGCGAAGGCACGGACCGTACCTCGGCCCCTTGGCGTTTTGAGACGGCGCGGTCCCGCACCGCTTGAACGATCGCGGCGCGCGAATCGCCGCTTGTCGAAGCCGCCGGCGCCCAAGTCAGGTCGGCCCGCTCACCCACGTGCACATCACTCCAAACGCCCTCCCCCTCGTCGCCAAAGGAAGCGCGGATCTGCGTCGCCAGGGTGGCCACGTACTGGCGTCGCAAAAAGCCAAGCACAACGAGCGCTGCGACCGCGAGGAGCGCTGCATCGAGCAGCAGCGCCCGCGACATCTGCGTTCCGAGGGCGGCGATCGTCAAGAGCGCCAACGCGCTGCCTGCCGCCGTCCCCAAACGATCGACGCCAAGGTCAATGAGGATCTTTGCGCTTCGCTTCTGCTTCTTGGGAATTGGCGTGTACAGGAGCTCGTAGGACGAGCGGAAAAGCGAGTTCTCCACGGTCATGATGAGGCCCTGAAGCAGTACGAGGGTGCCCATCGTCGGCGAAACCACGCAAACAGCGAGAAAGACAAGCGCAAGGAGCGGCAGAAGCGCAGCCGTCTGCACGACGCCAAGGGAGCGGAGAAGCGGGCGCGTCGCAAGCAGCTGTACGGCAAACGTACTGATGCCCGTCGCCGCGTAGAACACGGCGAAGAACGACACGAGCTCCGGCCCGCTTCGCGCGTCCGCCACGGATGCCTTGAACACGTAATCGATCAGCGTGATTGAAAGGGCCAGGACAAAAACCAGCGCCGCGATCATGCGCGGATAGCCAAAGCGCGCGAGCACGCGAAAGCCATCGAGCAGCGGCACGCGGCCGGCCGCGCTTCGGCGACCACCCCGGGCCAAACGGGCCACGAGCAGCGCCGCGAGGAGGTTTGCTGCAAAGAGCAGGCGAAGGAGGCTCTGGGACGAGAAATCGGAGAGCGCCCAGGTCAGGCCGCCGCCAACCATTCCGCCTACGGTAGCGCCGCCAGCAATCCGTCCGATCACCTTTCGCGCAGTGTAGGGATCGAAGCGTTCGTTGATGACGGACCAGAACCCGGACACCACCGCACCGCCAAAGGCCGCGGTGTGCAGGTAGAGCACCGCGGCCGTGACGCGCGGGTAGTGCGAAAGCGCGAGCGACTCCAGAAGAAAGGCGCAGGCCTGCATCACGAAGAGCGAGGGTACGACCACCGCGGGCGAACGTCGGCTCATCGCCCGACCCACGACGATCGCCGACGCAAAGCTGATTGCAGCACCCGTCGAAACCACATAGGGAAGGGACGTCACCTCGAACTCGGATAGGAAGAGTCCATCCCGAATCGCCTTCGAGGCCACCTGCTGCGCAATCGTGAGCGCGGCGATGAACGTTCCCGTCCACACGACGAGCGGCGAGGCCGCCCGCTCCGATGGCCCCGCCTCATTCATGGAACCTGCCTCATAGCACCTGACTCATGGAACCTGACCTATGCAGCCCGGACCCATGTTCCGGCGCAGACGCCTCGAGCACGTCGTCGATAGCTCGTTTTACCACGAGCCAGGACGATCGCGAACACGCTCGCGGCGGGCACGATTTGCGTGCCATACTCCGCCCATGAATCGCGTAGGTGTGCTCGGAGCCGGCTCATGGGGGACGGCGCTCGCTAAGCTAATGGCCGACCAGGGCATTGAAACGGTGCTTTGGTCGCGGCGGTCCGATCAGGTCGACGCGATCAATCGCGACCACCGAAACCCTCGCTACGTGAAGGACGCCGCGCTGCCCGACTGCCTGCACGCTACGACGGACATGCGCGAGACGCTTCAGGGTGCGGACTTCGTCATCGTCGCGGTGCCCACGGCTGCAAACCGAGAGGTGCTCGCCGACGCCGTACCGGTCATCGCTGAGGGCGTGCCCGTGCTCAGCGCGACGAAGGGCATCGAGCAGGAAACGCTGAAGCTCGTATCCGGCATCTTCGAGGACTACTTCCCGAGCTCGATGCACGACCAGCTCACGTTTCTTGGCGGCCCTTCCTTCGCCCGTGAAGTCACCGAGCGCGTGCCCACGGTGGTCGCCGTCGCCGGCCGACACGGCGAAACCCGCGAGCGCGTGCAGCGCGCGCTCAACACCGAACGGTTCCGCGTGTACACGACGGACGATGTGATCGGTGTAGAAGTGGGCGGCGCCCTCAAAAATGTCATGGCGATCGCCGCGGGCATCGCGGACGGACTGAAGTTCGGCCACAACACGCGCGCGGC
>JBCCRV010000162.1:0-12129 GCA_039201085.1 Myxococcota bacterium
CGCGCGCATAACCCGCAGCCGCTTCCGCCCGACCGCCCGTCGCGAGCCCGTCGCTAATGAGCACGAGGCGTCCTGCGTATCCCTCGGGAAGGAGCGAGAGCCCCGTACGAAGGCCACTCTCCAAATCGCTGCCCGCACCGCTCACGCTGGCGCGGCGCTGCGTGAAGTCTGGTGCATCCGTGGGAAACGCTTCGATATGCGCATCGCGACCGAAGAACACGATGCCCGCGAGCGTATCGGCGTCCCGCAGACCGTCGGCGAGCGCCACCCCTTCAAGCGCGTCGTCGGACGCGCGCAGCCCGCTCTGCGAGCGGTCGACCACGTACACGAGCGCTTCGCGCGACGTACGCTGGCTTAGATGCACGCCGGAAAGCGCGAGGACGCCGAGCGTGTAGGCGCCTAGGAGCGTAGCAAGCACCCACCGGCGCCGTCGCCGAAGGGTGCGAAGGCGCAGCCAGAGCGGTATGAGGCCCAGGAGCGCAACGAGCAGGAGCGGTGCACTTACGCCCACGGGCACGCTCCCCATGGCGCGTCTTTCACGCGCGCTTCCTTCCGGCCCAGAGCGCATCCGCTGCGACCGTGAGCAGAAAGAACGCCGCAAACCACGGCGCAGCTTGGGATGGTGCCTGCACGTCGTCCTCCCGCGCATTCTCGCCTTGAGCACCTCCCCTGAGAACTTCGAAGCGCGGACGAAGGTCGCTTTCCTCCTCACTGAGAACGTGGCGAAGGGCGAAGCGCTCGCCCGGCTCAACGCGAAAGACACCGACCTCAAAGGGCACGCGGATCGCCGGCGATTCGACGGCCGCACCGCTTGGCGCACGCACGTCTACGCCATCCGCGACGGCCAAGGGGCGGCCCGGAGGCCCCGCCGGAAAGCCGCCAGCACGTCGACGGCGACGTGCCGAAGCGACCAGATTCTGCACGACCATCACAAAGGAAGGATCGCGCCCCCACGCGCCGTCGGGCCAGAGACTTGTCCAGGTTGTGCGGGCAGCCGCGCTCCGTCGAGAGACGGCTACCGGTCCGTGCTCGGCGATGATCAGGGGCTCTTCGCCTGCGAGTGCCGCGCTTGTTCCAAGGGGAACCCCGTCGAGCGAAACGAAACGCATGCGCTCGTCGTTTCGCTCCCAGCGCGTGATGCGGGTCCACGCGTTCTCCGACTCCGCATGAACGCCAAAGCAATCCTCGCCCGCCGCCATGAGGACCAGGGCTTCGGCGCGCATCGAAAGCTCCGCCCCCGCGGCGTCACGGCATCGCACGATTTCAAGATCGGGCGGCGCTTCGCCTCCGGTCGACACGCCAAGTACGCGGAGCGCCCGGCGCACGTTACGGCCGACGTCGCCCACCACGCGCGCGTGAACGCCGCGGCCCTCGCCGAGGGCGAGCCACGCGACGTCGTCCAGCGGCAGGGCGTCGTCACCTTCGAGTCGAAGCTCGAGTACGCCGAAAGCCTCGTCGACCGGCAAGACGAACCGCCCTTCGGACACCTCCGCATCGCCCAACGTGCGTTCGCCGACTTGGCCATGGACCCGCGCGGCGTCACCCCAAACGCGCCCAACGGCCCGACGCTCGGACCCCTCGCCAACGAGCGAGGCCGCCACGATGGCCGCATTGCTTTCGCCGCGGGAGACGTCTTCAACACGAAGCTCAGCGGCTCCGGCATAGGTCGCTGGGCGAAGCGCTCGATCGCTCAAGAAGACGATCCGGTCGCCGCTTTCCGTACGTTCGGCAGCCAACTGAAAGGCACGATGCGCATCCGCCCCGTTGCCCGACGGACGAAGGTTGCGAAGCGCACGGCGCGCCGTGCCGGTGCCCGGCGGCGCGAGCACGCGCGCCCCCGCGCCGGCTTCCACGACCCCCACGTGACCGTCAAAGGCCTGCGCCAACTCGAGGGCTCGCAGCCGCGCCGCATCAAGGGCGGTCACGCCGTTTCCGTCGCGCGCGAGCATCGACGTCGACGTGTCCACAATCAAGATGAGCCGTCCTTCACCGCGGCCGCCCAGACGGGGCTCAGCGAGAAAGAGCGCGGCAAGCAGCAGCGCCAGCAGCTGAAGTATGAGGGCGAGGTAGGGGCGCAAACGCTGAATCGCGTGGCTTTCGTTGAGCTTCCGCTTCGACGCCTGCCAGAGCCAAATCGACGAAACCTCGACGGTGCCGCGTGGCCTGCGAAAGAGGTGCAGCAGCACGATGGGCAGCGCTAGCCCAAGCCACAGGAGCTGCCATGGCGCGCCGAAGGTCCACGCGCTCATGGCGAAAGCGCCCGCGTCGATTCGCCGCGAAGAAACGCGATCAGGGCCCGCTCGACCGGCGCGTCGCTCGCAAGGCGCACGTACGATCCGCCGCGGCGGGCGCAGTGACTTTCGGCGGCGCCGAGAAACGCCCGGAGGCGCGTGTCGTACTCACGGAGGAGTGCATCGTCGACGTGCACATCGACGGCCTCGCCGCTCTCGACGTCGACGACGCGCTGCGTTCCCTCAAGGTCGGGCTCAAGCTCGCTTCGCGCGAGCAGGTGGAAGGTCGCCACCTCGAAGCGGGCGCCCAACAGTCGATCGACGGCCTGAAGGCCCGGCGCCACGGCGCGCGCGTCACCGCTCGCGTACTCACCCTGGCCCTGAAAGTCCATCCAATCGCTAAGCAACACGACGAGCCCCGGTCGGGCCTTCTGCCGCAGAAAGCGCTCGACAGACTCCATGAGGGCCGTGGGGCCACCCGCCGTCATCCGCTCGATCGCGCGAAGCACACGGGGAACACCTTGACGCCCTCGCGCGCGCTCGCTGCCCTCGACGCCCAGGACATGCACGGCCACGCGATCGCCACCGTGCAGCGCCACATAGGAAAGGCCTGCCGCAAGCCGTTGCGCAAGCTCTAGCTTCGTCGGATCGCCAAAGGCCATCGAGGCGGACGCGTCGATGAGCACGTAGAGGCGCAGCTCGTCTTCGGCGACGTGAAGGCGGAGCACAAGTTCTTCGAGGCGCGCGTAGGCGTTCCAATCGATGCGACGCAGATCGTCACCGGGCACGTAGGCTCGATGGTCGGCGAACTCCACGCTCGAGCCGCGCCGACGACTTCGGTGCACGCCGCCTGACCTCCCGGATACACGCCGCCGCACCGCGAGCCGGACGCGTTCAAGGCGTCGGAGAAACGCCTCGTCGACCTTCACTGCGGCGCACCTGCTTGCGCGGCTTCCCGCGCAGCCGCCAGCGACTCGGTGTGTGCGCGCCGTTCATCGAGCCGCACCTGGGCCCGGCGCACGCGGGCGCGAAGGAGCAGATAGAGGGTCAACGTGAGTAGCGCGTAGAGCCCCACGCTGATCGGTCCGGTCGTGTCGAGCGCGCGATGCCGAGAGAGCTGCTCTACGGCCGCGACGTAGCCCTGGACCGGAGAGAAGCAGTCAAACGCCGACTTCAGCTCAGGCACGATCAAACGTCCGAGCAGCGCGAAGATAAGCGTTACGAGAAGGACGAGGAACGCAAGTACGCGCGCGGCGGCGCCGCTTCGAAGGGTCACGCGAAGCCATGCACCGAGGTAGAGGTAGAACGACGCGACGACGAAGGTGGTGGCGCCGGTGAGCGCAAAGGCCGTGACATAGCGCCAGCTGCTGTTGCCGTAGAGGAAAGCCACGCCCGTTGCGAGCCCGACACTCGCACCGATGAGCAATATGCCGGCCTGGGTCGTGCCCGCCGCCCCAGGCCCCAGCCAGCTGTGGCTGCGGCGAGAACGAAGCTGCCAAAGGCGGGGCGGAAGGGGCGGTTCGTTGGCGAAGAGCGCTGCAAAAAAGAACGCGAGGGCCGCCGACGCAAACTGCAGTCCGAGCGCTAAATCATCCCAGTCTCGGGGGTCAAAGCTCAACCCGCCGCGGCCGCCGGCCACGACCTCGAAGGCCGCAAAGAGCACCAAGACCTGACCGAAGAGCGCGGCAAGCGCCCACACCTTGAAGGGCGTGGAGCGGTCCTCCGCCGCTGGACGTACGGAGGCGATGGCCGAGGCCAGAAGGAACCAAATCGTGAGCCCCGCTGCATAGATCGGCAGCAGAAAGACCAAGACGAACGCATCCAAGCGAAAGAAATGCAGTGCCAGCGTGTCCGCAAACCAGAAGGGGCCGAGGTTTTCCGCTGAGCTGAAGACGCCGCTCATCGCGAACCCCGCCACGCCGACGAACACCGTCCCGTAGAGGACGACGGGTTGAAAGAGCAGCGTGCTGACGATGATGGCCGTTCGCGTGGTGCGGACGCGCGCCGATACGCTCACGCCCCAAGCGACTGCGATTGCAAGGAGAACGAATAGACCGAAGAAGGCCCAGAAGATGCGCAGGGGCGACACGCCGCCGAAGAGAAACGCAATGGCAACGACGGGGCTCATCGCCACGACGACGAGGCCGAACGTTGCGAAGTTCGCGAGAAACTTTCCGACGACGATGCGCGCCGGATCCATGCCCGTCAGCAAGAGCGATTCAAAGGTCGACCCTTCCACTTCCGCTGTGATTGTGGTCGAACTTGCCGCCGGCACCACAAGGCTGACCACCGCCACGGCGAGTCCGAAGAACATCAGAAACACCGTTTGGCCCACCTGCGCCGGTGGCGTACCTTCGCTCGCCGCGATGGCGCCGACCATCAAGACCAGAATCCCGACGACGCCCGTCGCGAGGTAGAGAAAGCGAACGAAGAGCGGCGTGCGAAAGGTCGCGCGAAGCTCCTTGATCAGGATGGGATTGGGCTCGCGCTTCACTGCAGCTTGCCCTTCGTAACTTCGAGAAAGATGCGCTCCAAATCGTCCCGCTCGGGCTCAACGCGCACCACGTCGAGGCCACCTTCGACGGCCAGACGCACGAGCGCCGCAACCGTATCGTCGCCGCCTTGGTAGCGGACCCGAAGCAACCCGTCGGCGTCACGCTCCACATGAGACACGTCCGGATGGGCGGAAAAAATCGTTTCCGATCCTTCCTGATAGCCAAGGAAGCGCATGCGCAATGCTCGATCGGGACGCACTTCCTTGCCGATTGCATCCACGGCACCGGCGCGCAGCACCTTGCCCTTTTCGAGGATGGCCACGGACGTGACCATATCGCTAAGCTCCGTGAGGATATGGCTGGAGAGCAACACGGTCTTGCCAAGGCTCTGCAGCTGCTCGATCAGATCACGCATCTCGATCCGCGCTCTGGGATCGAGACCATTTGCCGGCTCGTCCAGCACGAGCACCTTGGGATCGTGCAGCAGCGTTCGCGCGATGGCGAGACGCTGCTTCATGCCCTTCGAAAGGGCCGCAATCTCTCGCTGCCGCAGATCGCCAAGCTCCGTGAGAGCCACCACGGCGTCCAGGTTCTTGGCCCGCGAAGCCAACGGCAGGTCATGGGCAGCGGCAAAGAACTCTAAATATTCCAGCACGGTGATGCGTTCGTAGACGCCGAAGCCGTCTGGCATGAAGCCAAGCACCTTTCGTACGGCTTGTGGATCGTCGACGCAGTCGTGTCCATCGACGAGCACGCGACCTACATCCGGCTCGAGAAGGGTCGCGATCATTCGCAAGGTGGTGGTCTTCCCCGCTCCGTTCGGCCCGATGAAACCAAACACCTCGCCCGCCGGCACATGAAACCACACGTCGTGCAGCACCTGCATCGCACCAAAGCGATGGCTCACGCCTTCCACGCGAATCATGGCGCTTCTCCCGCGTCTTCGTCCGCCAGCGGAAGCGCATCGTCGACGAGGCTCATGCCCGCCGTCGGCGCCAGCGCCCTCGCCAGCGTTGGCGCCGCCGACACGGCGAGCAACGAGATCGCCTGCTCCTGCGCAAATCCAGCGCGCTCGTCGTTGGGCGACGCCACGTGAACGAGGAGCATCGGAAAGCCGCTGTAGTTCGCGCTGGCGAAGTAGTTGGCAGGCACGCCCCCCGCCGCGACGAGAGCGCCTCGAAGGAGGGGAGCGTCGTCCCGGTCCACGGCGAGCGCTTGAAGCAACGTGTGGGTTCCCGAGTGGGCCACGGGAAGGTCGCCCGTCACGACGCCCGCCGGCGCACCGGGCACCCGAACGGCGCTCGCGTCGGAGAGCTCGGCCAAGGGAAACACATTGCCGCCTCCATCGACGATCGCGGCGCCGAGGATGCGCAGGTTCGTATTGTGCCGAACGCGCGTGATGACGCCCGTCCGCATGTCGAAGGTGAACGAGCCTTCAAGGTCGTACCAACCTTCGTCGCGAACAAAGACCGTGTCCCACAGGCCCGCGCGAATGTCGAAGAGACGCTCCCCCTCCGTGTCGATGGCGTAGCGCCCGCGCGTGTCGTCGCCGGCCATGGCGCCAAATCCATCAAAGGGCACATCGAGGGTCGTTGGGCGCGTGGTGAAGAAACCGCGGTACGGTCGCCCCAAGGCCGCCGAATCGCCCGCTACTGTTTGCGCGAAGGAAGCCTGCCGGTAACGCATGCGCACCCCCTTCCCCATGAACGCGACCAATCCGAAGGCGACGAAACAGCCTAGCGCCAAGAGAGGCGTGGTCATCAGCGCCAGCGTCGGCCGGCCCTTCTGGCGGACGCGACGAAAGTTCAGTGGACCGACGAGAAACACGTACACCAAGAACAGAGCGGCGACGATCCACAGCGCCGGCCGAAAGGACTCGTTGGGGTCGAGGGCCGCACGAAGCCGGTCGAAGCCCATGCCCGTACTGAAGCTAGTGTACTCCTCGCCCGAAAAGACCGGAAAGCGCGGCGTCATCGGGCTCATCTCCGGCGCCAGGATCGCCGTCAGAATCGTGCTTGTACGACCGGCACTCGCGAGGCTTGGCGCGTTCAGATCGCGCGCCGTCACCCAGACGCGCCCAAAGCCTAAGCGGCGGGAAAGGCCCGCGCCGTCGAGCGCGTCGCCCGGCTGCCCGAGGCGGATCTCGCCTTCCTCATCGAACCCCATGTCTTTGGCGAAGGGCAAGACGCCCGGACGGCTCAAGTCGCCGGGCGTAGGCGCGATCAAGAGCAGCCGCGCGCCCGAACGCACGTGGTCTTCAAGGGCACGTAGCTGAGCGGAAGAGAGGCGGCTCAGCTCCGCCGCCGTCGCCACGACGAGACCCACGCCAAACCAGCCCCGCAGCGTTCGCGGCGCAATCGCCTGGCCGCCCTCGTCGAAGGCGACGCTCCCCGCGTTGACGTTCACCGTTCGGCGCGACCCCCCAAAACTCTCGATATCCGCGCTCAGGGTCGACAGGGTCGAGAGCAAACGCGGTGGATCGGCCAGCAGCACCACGCGTCCTTGCTCCGCCACGCCCCCCGTGCTCACTTCGTTGAGGCTGCGTCCATCGGCCACAAAGCGAACGCGCAGCGCCCGCATCGGTGGCAACTCGAAGCGGTACGTGCGCTCGGCACGCGCGGGGAGATCGGCGGGTGCGCTGAAAAACACGCCTCCGTCGAAGTCGCGCAAGAACACCAGCTCGCCGGAGAAGCTGGTCGCTCTGCGGTTCTTGAGCGACACGGTGACGAAGCTCATGCCCTGGCCGCCGAAGCCATCCGCGATGCTCAGTTCGACGTCCTGCGCCGCTGCGTGCTGCGCTACGCCCGCCAGGAGAAACGCGAGGGCGACCCGTCGCATCATGAGAACGCCGGGAGTGTCGCGGACTGCTCGGGGATCTGTTCAACGACGGCATTCACGATCGAGTCGGGCGAATGGCCGTCGGCCGCGGCATCAAAGGTGGTGATCAATCGATGGCGCAGTGCTGCAGCGGCCACCCTTCGAACGTCCTCGAAGGCGACGTGCTGGCGCCCGGCGAAGAGCGCCGCGGCCTTTGCGCCAAGAATGAGGGACTGCGCGCCGCGTACGCCAGCGCCGTGCCGAAGGTATCGCTTCGCAATCTCCGACGCGCCCTCGCTGTTCGGGTCCGCAGCCTGTGCGATGCGCGCCGCGTAGCGCGTGACGGCGGAGGCGCATCGCATCGCACGAACGGTCTGTTGACCCGCAACGATGGCGTCCCGGTCCATGACGCGCGGAACGCTGGGCGTTTCGTTTTGCGTGGTGCGCTCCAAGATCGCCACGAGCGTGTCTTCGTCGGGAGCCGGCACTTGAATCTTGAAGAGAAAGCGGTCGAGCTGCGCCTCCGGCAGCGGATAGGTGCCGTCCATTTCGATCGGGTTCTCCGTCGCCAACACAAAGAAGGGCGCCTCGAGACGATGTTGCTCACCGCCGATCGTCACGGTGCCTTCGCCCATGGCTTCGAGAAGCGCCGATTGAGTTTTGGGCGTGGCCCGGTTGATCTCGTCTGCGAGCACCACGTTGCCGAAAACGGGCCCGCGCTGAAGCTCGAATCGCTTGCCTCCCTCGCCCTCAACCACGATGCGCGTTCCCGTGATGTCGCTGGGCATGAGATCCGGCGTGAACTGAATGCGCGAAAAGTGAAGGTCCACCGCCCGGGCGAGGGTGCGTACGAGAAGCGTCTTTCCGAGGCCCGGCGCGCCTTCGAGCAGTGCGTGCCCGCCGCAAAAGAGCGCAAGCAGCACCTCTTCAACCACGGTCTCCTGGCCCACGATGACCGCTCCGATCGCGTCCCGAAGGGCCGCGACCTGCGAGAGCAACGGACTTGAGTTGTCGTTCATCATCTGTCTCCGCCAAAGTAGTCACGCACGCCGCCGGCGTATTCCTCGGGGATCGGCCGTCTGTCGACGGGCGCGCCGGCGCTACTTGGCCGCCCCGCGACGCCCTCACCGCCCACGCCTTCCCCACCCGCGCTCGCCGGCGACCATTCGACCCAGGTCGCGCTTGCTTGCCCTTCGCCTTGCTCCGGACGCACCCGTGCGACGAAGCCGTCCGCGTCCAGCGCGGGCGTTGACCCACCTGGCGCTCCTTCGCCGCCTTCGCCACCGCCGCCGCCGGCACCACTTCCGTTGCCCTGTCCCTGACCGGCTCCCTGTCCCTGACCGGCGCCCTGACCCTGACCGGCTCCCTGACCTTGACCTTCGCCCTGACCCTGACCGGCTCCCTGACCTTGACCTTCCCCCCGTCCTTGACCTTCACCTTGACCCTGGCCGGCCCCTTCGCCCTCACCCTGACCCGCTCCTTCGCCTTGGCTTTGACGCTGCGTACGCGTCCGTCGCGGCACCGGGATCCCCGCGCCGGCGGCGCCGGAACCCGCGCCGCCTTGCTCGATCGACTCAATGGCCTGGCGAAGCGCCGCCTCGTACTCGTCCGCGCTCATCGACTCCGACTCGCCTTCACGGGCGCGATCGTTCTGGGCTTCGGCCCTCAGCTGCGACATGGCCTCCGCCAAGCCCTCGCGCTCCTCCTCGCTCAGCCGCGACCAAGCTTCCGTGAGCGCGTTCACGATCGCTTCGTCGAGTTCGCCTTCGCCGCGCGAGAGCCGTTCGAGCTCGCGTCGACGTTCTGGAAGCTCATTCAGCTCGGGCATCGCGTCGAGAAGGCGACGCGCAAGCGCCGCTTGCCGCGCCACGCGCTCCATGTCGCTGCGCCTTCGCAGAAGCGACTCCTCGAGGCGCTCATCGCCGGCCTCGCCGGCGGCGGCTGCCCCCGCTTCCAAGGCTTCATGGGCCCGCGCCCGGTCGCGCGCTTCGCGCCGCGCCGCAGCCCGTGCGGCGGCGGCGTCCAGCTCCGCCGGTGTGCCCTCACGAAGTGCGCGGGCGAGCGAAGGTTCACCTGCCATCGCCTCGGCGGCCGCTTCGCGGGCGTCTTCCCGCGCCTCCAGCGTTTCCTGAAGGAGTCGCCGAACCTCGTCGACCCGTTCTTCGTCGGGCGCTACGCCTTCCGCGAGCTCGCGTCGAATCGCCTCGGCCTCCGCCGCTGCGGCTTCGAGGCGCTCCCGATCCTCGTCCGTGAGCGCCTCCTCCGCAAGCGCATCGACGCCGCCAAGGGCCCGTACAAGCGCCGTGGGCGCCGGGGGCTCGGGCTCGGGTAACGCTAGCGCAAGGACGAAGAAACACGCGCCCAGCAGAAAGGCCAATGCGGGAAGCCTCGGCGACGCCAGCCGCCCCGCATCCGGAGTGCGCGCTTCGAGGAAGGCCGCGGCTTCGTGGAGAAGCCCTTGCTCCTCCACGAGCCCATCGACGACCGCCTCCTTTGCGCTGAGCACGAGCGCTCCCGCGCCCGTGACCGCATCGACCCGCGCGATGAGCTCTTGTGCGGAGGGCGCCGCACTCCGCCAATGGACCAGCGCCGCGCCGAGCAGTACGCCCGCTCCGCCTACCCCTAATGCAAGCTCGGGCGACGCGATCGTCCGGGCGAGCAGCGCCGCCGCTCCGCCGAGCAGCGCGCCAAAACCCAGCACCCGGAAGCCAAGCCAGACGCGCCAGCCGCGGCGCACGACGCGCGTGTGCCGAGCGAGCGCGCCTTCGAAGGCGCGCGCCGCTCCGGCGGGCGTGGACGTAAGCGAGCGAGCGGCAGTCATGACGCAAATAAAGGCAGACGCCCCACCATACATTCCCTTGCACGCCCCGCGAAATGCGCATGCGTTCGTGAGCTCATCGTGGACTGAGTGCCTCGCGCAGGTCCACGTGACCGCGCACGCATGGTCTCGGAGGTGGGTGCATGGTCATCTTCGAGCAGCAACGCTAAGACCGAAACGTGGCGGAATCCTTGGGAAGCGCAGTGAATTCGGCTTTTTAGTTGCCGCCGAGGTCGAGGCGCCGCAGCCTCCCGCCATGCGTGCGTGGCTGGTCGCTGGAGTGCTTTCGTTAGGGTGCTCGCCCGAGCCACCCACGCAGGTGTGGACCGCATCCGACCACGTTCAGCCCCAAGCCTCGGAAACGCAGGCGAGGCCGGGTTCCGGCCCGCCGGCGTCGGACGGCCCGGCCCCGACGAGCGCCGAACAGACCGCGCGCGCTGCGGCGGCGCTCTTTCGCGTCAGTTGCGCCAGCTGCCATGGTGCGGGCGGCGCGGGCGACGGCCCCGCGGCCGAACAGGAGCTTGCGTCCTTCGCCGACGCCGCTTGGCAAGAGGCGCAAAGCGACGAAGCGATCGCCCAGGTCATTGCGCAGGGCCGGGGAGCGATGCCCGGATTTGGCCAGCGACTACCGGCGGAGGCGATCGCGGCGCTGGTCATGCACATTCGCACGCTTGGTGAAGGCACCTCCGAGGATAGTCCCGGCACGGACCCCGGAGAAGGCCGTCAGCCGCCTGCAACGCCTACAACTGCGCCTAGCGACGACGACGAAGGCTAAGCGCGGGCCCGGTTAGCGCGGCGGCGCCGGAAGGCGTGACGCGCCCTCCGCGCTCCACTGCAGCAACACGGCACGCTGCTCCGCCGCGAGGGGACGACCGCGCCAGTCGACGAGCAATGCGCGCGATGCGCTGTGGCTCGCGAGCGAGCCATCCCACTGGTCGAGCCGTCCTTCCATACCCTGACGGGCCGCTTCGGCCATCCATCGAACGAGCCAGCCGCCGCCCTCGGCCTGACCGCGCCGCGCCACGCGAAACGCCGCGTGATTTTCGAGGCCCCGCCGAACGTAGACGAGGGCATCGCCGCCTTGGCTGACGACCCCCGTGATCACCACGGTTGCGCCCACCTCTCCGGCTTGCGCGACGGGCGTGTCGAGCAGATTTTCGAGCGCGCGACGCAACCCTTCGGGATCGATGTTTGGATCGCTCGATTCGATCCCGATCGCCACGCTTGCACAGCGGTCCGTACAGGCCCCGGCAATCTGAGCAGACGCGCCCGTGCTCACCAGGGCGAGCGCGGCAGCCAGCGGGAGCACGAATCGTCGATGCATGGAGAAAGAATCGCGCGCGATTCACGCCACGTCAACGGCGTGGAACAAGCCGGCGTGGGGCCTCACGCTGCTTCGCGCGCGTGGCGCCCGGACCGATTGAGCGTCGGTACACCGCGCTTGGTCCAAGCCAGGACGATGTGGGATCGTTCTCCAGCTTTTCGAGGCTCGAGGCTGGCCCACGCCTCAGCCGCCGATCAGCGACATGCCCACGTGTTCGTGCTCCCGCTCGCCGGGTACGTTGAAGCCATGGCCGTCCGCCTTCTGGCCCAGGGCCCAGAGCGCCGCCCAGGCGAGATCGCGCGCGTCGCCGCCGTGACGCAATACGTCGCGCAACGACACGGCCGCCCGGTCGGCTAGACACGCACGCAGATCGCCGCGCGCGTTGATGCGGATGCGGTTGCATCCGTCGCAGAATCCCTGGCTGAGGGGCGCGATGAAGCCCAC
>JBCCRV010000163.1:0-12097 GCA_039201085.1 Myxococcota bacterium
CGTCCGTCTCGATGGAACAGACGGCGTAAACGCCTTCGGTCGAGCAGAGACGGAACGTGTCATGGTCAGTTCGGTAGGGCGGATCACTGACGGGGAACGTGGTAGCGAGCGCATTCCGATCGTTTGTCCCGAGCCCGGCTCCTGTTTCTTTCGAAACTCTCGTGGCTCGTTTGAGCTTTCCTTTGGTACGGTGGAGTCTGCCGCGTCGACCGTGCGGCTTCCCGATGCGAACCAACGTATCTTCGAAGAGTTTCGGGGGGATCTCCTTGTTCTCAGCCAGACTGGGGTGGATTGGACTCTTTCGCGGTACGACCGCGAGCTCTCGCTCACAACGTGGAGCGGTATCGCGTCCATCTCCGACTTGCCGGAGCTGGTCTGCAATGAGGTTAGTTGCGTGATTGCCGGAAGGAACTTCCGGGGAGCCTACAGACGGACACATGTGTTCGATGGGGTAACCGTCGAAATGGACGTGGCGGAGCTCTTGGCGCTCGAAGACTTGGAGTTTCCCGACTTGTGGTCCCGCGGCGAACTCGGATTCTGGCTATCCGTTGTGGACCAGAACACGCGGAGGTCTGTGCTCTACGCGCTGGATTCGAGACTGGAGGGACTAACTCTGGTCGCTTCCGAGTTTCGGAATGGATTTAGTTTGCCCGCGGGGTCCTTCACATACACCGTCGACCCAACCACCGGCGCGAGAGAGGTCATCCGGCCGGACCTGACCATCCTGCCAATGCCGGAGGATGCGCCATTCTTTGACGGCACGTGGGTTTGTCGGACGGCAACATGCATGGACATCGAGGTTGACCGCTCGTCGCCGCTGTCTGCAGTTCAGTTGCTCGTTCGGTTTGACGAGAACGCGTTGAAAACAGAGCGTTGGATTGTGCATCGCCGCACACTCCGCACTGTGCGTCCGGCGGTAGCACTCGATTCCGATGGCGGCGCAGCAGTTTTCGTACAGCGAGACACGCTCTTCTTCACTAACCGCTTTCGCCGGTTCGACTTTGGTCTTCTAGACGAGCAAGGGGTCCCCGTTGGCGAACCTCTTGAGCTGGCGGTGTTGCGTCCTTTTAGCGGAGAAATCCTGGAACAGTCTGGAGGGTTGGCGTTTTCGCGCGACCGATTCGTGGCAGCCTTCGGTAGTCGGGTCGGAACGATCGACCCTGCAGACGTGGGTGGCGCGGGCGAACCAGGAACCACGGGGAACATCGTTGCCGCAGTCGCCGCCACCGAGTTTGGTGTCATTGCGGCGCAGCTGGTCGAGGGTGAGTTCGTTATACGCGAACTGAACGTGTCGGGAGCTCCGATTGCGGAACCAATTGCGACCGGTATTCGGGTTGGTCGCAGCGAATATGACGTGGAAATTGCATACGGACCCTCGGGCACGCTGCTCGTTGCCAGCGTCGTTGATCTCCGTGACCGCGACATTCGTGCCGTACGCGTGTCGCCCTCGGGCGACCTTGTCGACTCGACACCCATTCCCGTTTCGTCGGCGGACAACGCGGAACTACGTCCCAGCATTGCCGCCGACGCCGATGGTTTTCATCTGGTTTGGAGCGACAGTCGAGATTCGCCGACCACCGCGATACGATACGCGTTCATTCCTGCGGAGGGACGCTGGGTTGAGGAAGATGCAACCACCCTGTTCGCCGGCGAAACCGTATTGGAGAACGCCAGCATCACGCTCGATCAGGGGACTCTATTTGTGGAATACGTTGAGCGGAACGATTCCGGTCAGCGTATGCGCGTGAGGACATTCCAAGGCGCCACAGAGACCGGGAGTGTGTTCGACGTTGTGTCGACCGATCTTCGCTCTCGGAGCATCGAACATGACTTGGTTGCGCGGGGTGGGCGAATACTCTCCGTGTTTACGCTCCCTGATGAAGACGGAAGTGCGCAGGTGTATTCGACCGTCATTACGAACGACTTAGATGGTGCGGCCTGCGCAGACGCAAGCGAATGCGCGTCTGGAAACTGTGTAATGGGAGTCTGTTGCGACAATCCTTGCGATGGGTCTTGCGAAACGTGTCGGGCCGTCGAAGGGGCGGAGCGGGACGGGCAATGCGGTGTTCGGCCAAGCACCTCACTGTGTCGCCCCAGCACTGATGCGTGCGACGCTGAGGAGTTTTGCGATGGCGAGTCGCCCGCATGTCCGGCCGAGCTTCCACCGCCGCTCGAGTGCGTTGACGCGGGTATGGACGCTGGTCAAGAGGGTGGCGTGGTGGACGCTAGCGTAGTGGACGCTGGGTTCAGCGACGGCGCAGTAGTGGATGCGTCAATCGACGCGTCTGACGTACGCGACGGGGCAGTTGATGCGTCGGCGACCAGAGATCTCGGGCCGAGCGATGTCGGGGTGGAACCGAATCGGGATGCTGCAGTTGGCGGAGACGCCTCGACCAGCGATGGTGGAGGAGGGTGTTCCGCGAGCAATGCAGGTAGTTCAGGCTTCGTCGGGGGGCTGTTTCTGCTTTGGCTTGTTCGGCGGCGCGATTCACCGTTGGACCGGCTTCGGCAGGCGTGACACCAAAGTAGGCAGCGCTTCTTCTGCGGGCTCGGCGATGACGTGCACGCGTTGATGGGGGATGCGGCCGGATGGGTCGATGGAGAAGAGTTTCGCGCCGCGGCGGAGACCGGTTTCGACGATCATGGCGGTCACGCCAACGGAGAACGACGTGCCAGCGAAGAGAATCGTTCGGGCGCGTTTTGCCGCCCGAAGCACGCGGGCGATTTGAAAGTCTACGTGGCCGTCGTATCGCTCGTCGAACCAGAGAACGTGCGGCCGGAGCAGTTCGCCGCAGCTTGGGCAGCGGGGGAGGTTGGCCTCCGTTCGCTCCTGCCGAAAGGCTTTGAGCATCGCTTCGTCGCGCGCGAGTGATCCGCGCGGGGCGGCGAGCTCGCATTCGCGCGCGGCGCATCGAACGCGGTCGGTGCGTCCATGAACCTCTACGTAGGAACGACTGCCTGCCGTCTCGTGGAGCGCATCGACGTTCTGGGTGACGAGGAGGAAGTCTCCGCCGCGCGTGGTCTGCCATGCCTCGAGCGCAGCGATGGCGTGGTGCGCAGGGTTCGGCTTCCTTCCCAAGAGCGCGTCAAAACGATCAAGGTACCAGCTCCACGACTCGGCGGGGTCCTCCCAGAAGTACTTCAAGGTGCCGCGTTCTATGATGCGCTGATTCCACACGGCGTTGGGTTCGCTGCCGCGAAACACGGGAAGACCGCTCGCTACGCTGACGCCGGCGCCCGTCACCAGGAGGAGCGGACCGGTCTCTCGGCAGAGTTGTTCGTAGAGCGCCATGAGCTCGGGGCCATGTTGTCCGATGTAGCGGGTGGGCGCCCATGGTTTACGACGGGTGCGAGCCCGAGCGAACGCAGCCGACCTCCGCGGCCAAACGGTGGGGCCTACGGAGGTCGCTAGATCGTGCGTCCCGTCTTAGAATTCGACCCGGTCGATGCGCGCCAGCCCTCGACGCATCATCACGGCACCTACGATCGTCATTACGAGTCCGGCGCCGGCGGTTGCGACGAGGGCGATACGGTCCGTGCGGTTGAGGCTGAGGATGGGTTCGTTCTCCGTGCGGTGGTCAAAGTCGTCTTCTTCCACGACGCTGAGGCTGAGCATCACGCCTGCGGTGATCATGCCGGAGACTCCCAGCGCGGTGGTGACGAGGCCGAGATTCCAAAGGCCGCGACGGGCGGGGGTGAAGACGATGCGTTCGCGAAGGCCGCCGGGGGAGACGGGTACGTTGAAGCCGGCAATGTCCAAGTGCATCGGCTCGGCGATGCGCAGCCGGCACGAGGTTTCGCAGAGCGATGTGGTGCTTTCTGCGTGCGCGTGGCCTCGGGAGCCCCAGGCTGACGCGGAAGACAGAATGCGGGCGACTGGGTAGCGCCGGCCGTCGGTGGCCTCGACAACGACATCGGACGGAACATCCGCCCGGCCTCCGGCGGACTCGACCACCCGCTGGGCGTCGGCATTGGGGGTGAACAGGAATGCGCTGGCGACGAAGGCCAGCACGGCGACGGGGCGGGGGAGCGTGTGCATGGCCGCCCTCTCGCTCAAGGCTGCCGGTAGTTGCGCATATTTTTTCACGGCTGGTTCGTACGCCCTTGATACGTGCCGGCCTTTTGCGGGACGGGGGCGTTTCGTACGGTCCGGCCGCGCGGTGGGCGACCGGCGGTGTATGAGACCGCTCGCCTCGCGGCGGTCAGCGTGTGGGTGCCCTGGGCGCCTAACGAATCGTCCGCAATGACGGCGCTTCCGGACTCGCTAAATGCCGCAGGTCGTGTCGTAGATGTCGTCGAAGCTGCTGCCGTCTTCGCCGTAGAGGACGCGGAGTGCGCCGGTGCCGTCGACGATGGTGGAGAGTTCGCTGTAGTCGTCGCCGCTCGAGTCGATGCGCACGGGCGTCCAGGCGGCGCCGGTCCAGCGGGCGGCGTAGGCGCTGTCGAAGGAGTCGTCCGCTTCGATGTAGAAGGCCCAGAGTGCGCCGGAGGCGTCCGTGAGGGCCCGAAGCTCCGTGTAGCTATCGCTGGTGGAGTCGATCGAGCGCGGGGTTTCCCACGCGCTGCCGTTGAAGCGGGACGCGTAGACGTTTTCGAAGGTCCCGCCGACTTCCGTGTAGAGGGCCCAAAGCGCGCCCGATCCGTCGACGCCGGCGCGGAGTTGGCCGTAGTCGTCGCCGGACGAGTCGATCGAGAGCGGCGTTTCCCACGCGCTGCCGTCGAAGCGGGACGCGTAAGCACGATCGAATGAATCACCGGCTTCGATGTACAGGGCCCAAAGTGCGCCCGTCGCGTCGATCACCGTTTGAAGTGCCCCGTAATCGTCGCCACTCGAGTCCACACGAACGGGCGTCGTCCATGTGGAACCGTCGAACCGCGCCGCGTAGACTCCGTCGAAGGAGTCACCCCCTTCGACGTAGAGGGCCCAAGGCGCGCCGGAAACGTCAACGATCGCGGAGAGTCCGGTGTAGTCGTCTCCGGTGGAATCGATACGCGTGGGTGTAGACCACGCTGCGCCTTCCAAGCGCGATGCGTACACGCCGTCGAATGAATCGCCCGCTTCGATGTAGACGGCCCAGATCGCACCGTCGCCGTCTCGGAGCGCCTGCACGGCCGTGTAGTCGTCACCGGTCGAGTCGATGCGCAGGGGCCTTTCCCAGCCGTTGCCGTCGAAGCGCGCGGCGTACGCGGTGTCGAAGCTGCTGCCGGCGTCGATGTAGACGACCCAGAGCGAGCCGTCGGCGTCGACGACCGCTTCGACGGTCCGGTAGTCGTCGCCCGTCGTGTCGATGCGGAACACATCGCCCCATTCAGCGCCGTCGAAGCGCGAGGCGTGCAGGTCGTCAAAGGACGTGCCGGCTTCGATCCAGAGCGCCCAGAGGGCGCCCGTCCCGTCGATGATCGTTCGAAGGGAGTGAAGCTGGGCGCCGGTGGTGTGCGCTTGCTCCGGCGATGCGCAGGTAGGCGCGATGCAGTCGGTGTCATCGTCGGCGGTCGCGCCCGCGGGGCAGCAGCCATCACCGGATAGGGCTTCGGTGATCGGTGCCGACTCGCAGGCGGCCACGCAGGTTCCTCCGCCGAGCAGCCGGTCGATGGTGCAGGCGTCTCCGTCGTCGCAGTCCGCTTCCGTAGGGCAGCCGTCGGCCGAAGCGAGATCACAGAGTTCGCCTTCGTCGAGCCATCCGTTTCCGCAGGGAGGCGGGGTCGTGTCGATGCCCGCGTCGACGGCACTCGGCGAGTCCTGTGGAGCGTCCACGGATGCATCGACGGATGCGTCGGGGGGTGGTGCCGTGCTGTTCGAGCATGCGGCGGTTCCGACGGCTGCTAGCGCGATCCACAGAGCTCGGTGCGCCGGCCGCGAGGAGGGACATCCTGAGTGCCGCAAGCGGCGCATTCGGAACGGTGAGCGACGGGGCATACCGTCTTTGTTGTCGTTCGTTCGCTTCCGGTCAAATCTCGGCCGCTGGAACGTCCGCAGATCGCTCCGATGGGCGCCAACTAGGCGCGCGCAGCGAATGGGCCGAGCTGCACCAAGTGCTACACAGGAACGATGAGCGACGAATCGTTTAGGGAGCGGCTGACGGCGCGGCTTCGGCTGACGCGCATGGGCCCTTCGCACGCGGCCGCGTTTGCCGCTTACCGGGCCGAACCCGAGGTCGCGCGCTTCCAGAGCTGGGGCACGTTCACGCGCGAGGACGCGGATGCATTCGTTCAACGTCAGCTTGGGCAGCACCCGGACGCGCCGGGCCAGTGGTTTCAGTTTGCCATCGAGGAGCAAGATTCAGGAGCGCTGCTCGGCGACTGCGCGCTGCATACGCTCGCCTCCGATCCCCGGCTGGGAGAGATCGGTTTCACCATCGCGCCGGCTCACCAGCGTCGGGGCGTTGGGTTCGAAGCGGTGTCGGCGCTGCTGGGCTACGCCTTCGACGAGCGGCAGAAACATCGGATCGAAGCGACGACGGACGTGGGCAACGACGCGTCGCGTGCGCTCCGTGAAAAGCTGGGCGTTCGCCGCGAAGCGCATCACCGCAAACGGGTCTGGTTCAAAGGCGCCTGGGGAGACGAATACGTGTACGCACTGCTTCGCGAAGAATGGCGCGCAGCGGTCCGTTGAGTATCACGCGGCGTCGCCAGGTGCGTCTGCGGGATGTGCGCGGCCCAGCCGTGAGGAGTGTGCACGCTGCCTCTAGAGCTCATTCCAAGAATCGCCGCGGCCAGGTTTCCGCCAGCTCACAGACCTTCAGCCCTGTGCAACCTGACCAAAACCTGGCAGCGGCGATTTTTGCGATGAGCTCTAGTCGCGCGCTACCGCTGCGGATCGAAGTATACGTCTCGGACCCAGCGCCGAATGCTGCGAGGCGTTCGGTATGAATCCAGCGTCATGACGGTGATGGTACGGTCGCTGGCGCTGGCGCCCGTTGTGGTGCTGCCAATGCGGGCCTGAAAGAGCGTCTCAAAGGCGGAGCGCTCGATGATCAAGGCGACTTCGTCGTCGGCTTCGGGCTCCGCTTCATGGCCGGCGTCTCTCAGCGCTTCGATCACCCGACTTCGGTGCGCCGGGTCTCGGAGCGCGAGAAAGACGACGAGGGTATCACGGGCTTCCTCCTCCTCCTCCGCGGGCGGGCTCGGTTCCGCCGCCGCGACGCTTCCGTTCGGAACCGTATCGTCGTCGGCCATTGGCGGATCGACCGATGCGTTGCTGTCGGCCTCACCTTCGACATGTTCGCCTTCGCTTTCGCCGGCGAACCCCGCCGCCTCCGGTGACGAAGGCGCGGCCGTGGCGCACGCCACGAGAAGGAAAAGGAAAAGAAGGAATGGTGGGTGTTGCATGCGGGCCCGCTTGAGTTTGCATGAGCCTTCGGCCCAACGGAAACGTAGCGCACCACGGCGTCGAATGCCGGATCCGCGGCCCACTCCGCACTCCAGGCGCCATGCGGGCTGCGCAGTTGAACCGTCGCATCTAAGTGGACCGGCGAGCCTCAGTGCGCCACGTCTGCGGCGCGCGAGACCCTCTGCGGCTCGAAGGAGCGGCGGAGGCGCAGGCTGCGTCACGACCCGACGAGGCCAAGTGGGGCCGCAGTTTCCGTTGCGCGCTACGTCAAGAGTTCGGCGATCGGGCCCTCGAAGGGCGCCTCGCCACCTTCCCCAAACGTGTTCAGCGGTACGCCCATGGCGTGGGCGATCGTGTTCCAGAACTGACCAAGTCCAACGGCGCCCGGTTGCTCACGGTTGGGAACCTCGATGTATGAGCCGGTGCGCAGGTTGCCGCCGAGGGTGCCGACGCTGGTGACGGGGTAGTTGTCGTACTTCGCGTGGTGGGCGTCGCCGTTGTCGTTTAGGAAGACGATGGCGGAGTTGTCCCACATGGTGCCGTCGCCTTCGGGGATCGCGTTCAGCTCTTCGATGAGGTACGCGAGTTCGCCGGTGAGAAGGCTGTGAATCTTTGTCAGGCCTTCGACGCCACCGGGCTGCGAGTCCGTCGCGCCCTGACCATGCCCCATCGTGTGGCGGCCGCCGAAACCCCAGCCGGAGAAGTCTGCGCCGAGTGAAAAGGGCCCGGACGCGACGCTGAGGACCACGATCTCCGTTAGGCCGCAGGCGAGTGCGGCCGTGGCGTTGACGACTTGGTGCGAGAACGCCAGGCCCGTGTCCATGCCTTCGGGCGAGCTCGGCTCGGGCGGGCTGCAGGTCATGAGCGTGTCGGCGCGGGCGGCGAGAGCCTGCTGTTGGCGCTGAAACGTTTCGATCGAGAAGAGGTAGCGCTCGAACTTCCAGCGGTCGTCTCCCGTCAGCCGCGAAGACGCACGGCGCACGTCGTCGGCGAGGGCGTCCATGATGAACGAACGTTCCTGAAAGGCGCGCTGATCCTCTGGGTTCGGCGACGCAACGCCGAAGAGCTCCTGCCAGACCAGGAGCGGGTTGTGCTGGGAGGACACGGGCGCATTTCGTCCCGCTGCGCAATTGACGGGCGCCAGCGTTCGCTGCTCATCGACAGCACCGATGCGAAGCACGGGAAAGACGACGTTGGGATTGGCGATCTCCTCGGCCAATACCGTATCGATGGACGGTCCGCCGGGGCCGTTGGCGCCCGCATAGGGCATCGCGCAGAGGGCGTACCAGTGGGCGCGGTGGCCGGCGCCTTGGCCGACGCCTTGCTTGTTCGAGAGGCCGTTGATGACGTTGACTTGGTCGCGCCAGGGCTCCCACCCCATGACCATGGGCGCTTGCTCTCCCATGTTTGTCAGCGGCGTGATCTGCGTGCTTGCGTGGTTGAGCCGCTCCCAGCGCTGAAAGCCGTGGTAGCCGTTGCCTTCGACGACGATGACGAGGCGCTTGCGGGGTGCGTCGCCCTGCGCCTGCGCGTGCAGGCTTTGAAAGATCGGCGAGAGCAGCAGCCCACCGGCGCCGAGGCCCAAGCCGCCCAGCAGCTTTCGACGCGAGAGCTTCGCCCGCTCCTTGTAACGAGACCAGTTCATCAGGGCGCCTCCGTGGATCGGTAGAGGAAGGTGTCGGACGTCATCAGGCTTGTGAGCGTGGCGCGCAGGCTGCCGCCGCTCGATTGGTACGCCTCGTGGGCGGCGTTCAAGGTGCAGGAGTCGCCGTAGGTTTCGTCCCGGCCGTTCACAAAGCGAAACAGGTGGCGCACAAAGCAACGCTCGACGTCCTCGGCGCCGCCGAGCCGTTCGACGAGCTCGCGCGAGTCGGCGAGGGGACCGTCGAGGGACGTGCCCGTGCTGTAGATATGGCCGCTCGTATCGACGGGCCGGCCCGCCTCTTCGTCGCGCGGCAACCCGTAGTGGTCGAAGCCTTCGAAGGTGAGGCCCAGCGGATCCATGCGGTCATGGCAGCTGCGGCACGAGCGGTTGCTCGTGTGCTCGCTCAAGCGCTCGCGTAGCGTCATGTCTTCGCCTTCGGGAAGCTGCGGAACCACGCCGATCGGGATTTCGGGGATCGACTGGCAAAGGAGCTGCTCGCGAATGAAATAGCCGCGGTGAATCGGGTCGTTGTCTTCGTTGTCCGAGAAGGAAACGAGCCAGGCCTGGCGGTTGAGAATGCCGGGGCGCGTCGGATCGTCGGCGAGCGGTTCGCCGTCGTTGTCGAACATCCGTGTGCTGGTCAGCAGCTGGCGCACAAAGTCCGTGTCGTCTTCGATGATCGAGTGCAGGAAGGCGCGCACGGGCCGGTCGCGGAAGGCGTAGCCCATGCGGTGCGGTTTCAGGATTTCGCGGCCGACGGAGAACTGGAAGTACTCGTCGAGGAAGCTCACCATCACGTCGGAGTAGCTGTCCTGGTCCATCAGACCGCTCAGCGCGTTGCGGTACACCTCCGGGTCGAGAATCGACCCGTCCTCGACGATGTCGAGCATTCGCGTGGCGAGCGGCGCGCGGTTCGTGAGGGTGAGGGACGCAGCCACGCCAAGTTCGTTGGCCGTCAGCCGGTTTCGGCCGTCCCCAACGGGTTCGCCAATCTCGCTTCGAAAGAGCGCTTCCGGATGGCCGAAGAGCGAGGTGATCGACACGATCAAGCCCTGCTCCGTACCGAGCGTTTCCAGGAAGGACGCAAAGCGCTCGGCGAACTCCACGGCCTCTTCGTCCGTCAGCGGGCGGCGCGCGGCGCGTAGGAAGACCCAGCGCGCCATCGACTCGCGGCAGCCGGCGTCGACGGCGACAAGCGGGTCCGTCGTGTCCCCCGCGATCGCATCCCGGTAGGCGCTTCGTGCGCACCCGGGCATCTTGTTGTCGTTGAGCGCTTTGATGGCGGCCACCCGTCCTGCGCGCAGGACGACACCGAGCTCTGGCTCCGCGACGGAAAACGGCTCGGCGTAGTTGGCGAAGGTCTTGCCGCTGAAGGAGCCGCCGAAGGGATCGATGAGGTCCCGTGAGGTGGTTTGCACCGCCGCCTGCATGCGCGTGAACTGGGGCCCGCTGACGCGCCAAATGCGCTGGGGCGTGAGCGTCTGGTCGTCCGTGCAGGTGAAGAGGGTGGCCTGGTCCAACGTGACCGGGTTGACGCCGTCGCCCATGCCCCCGCTCGGCGGGCGTCCGCGCGCTCCGGGACCGGTCGGGTCCATCGGGTCCGAACCGTCGGGCCCCCGTGAATCCGGTCCTCGGCCGTCGGGTCCGCGCGCGCCGCCGGATTCGCCGATGCTGCCCGTGCAGGCCATCAGCAGGCTCAGAAAACCGAACGCAGGTCGAGATATCACGCAGCAGCTCCTCCTTGCGCTCAGACGCGGCAGGGCTGCGGGACGGACCAGAAAAGTGCCGGGCTTCGATCGCGGCATCGGATGTCGGGCGCTCGGAGCTCACCGGGCCGGCTCGGGCCTTTTTTGCGGACTGCCAAGGCTGACCACTAAGATGGGTGATCCAGGTTCCTGCGTGGTGCGTACGGCCTTCGCCAGCGGGGGGCGCGCTGGCGCCACCGAGCGCGGCATCTCGAGCGAACCACCACAGCGACGAAGGCGAACGATGGACCAGATCCCCAAAGGCGTGACCAAGAAGAAGAAGGGCGCCGGGTTTAACAGCAAGTTCGGCTCCACCATCATGGGCACGGCCCTCTTCATGGTCGAAATGCAAAAGAAGGTGCCGCTCAAGACGAAGCTGGCCGTTCTGTTCTTCCTTCTGCTCGCGGGCGGTTTTGGTGGCTACGTTTGGCGCGAGTGGTCGCTCGAAACGGAAGCCCGAGAAACCCTCGCCAGCGTACTGGCGATGGAGCCCTCGGAGCAGGGGTCACGCCTTCGGCAGCTCCTTGGCGACGGTCACTTGGATGAGACGGGCCGCGTTCAAGCGCGCGAGCAGCTCGTGGCCCTTGGCGACGCGGACGTCGCGCCTTTCTTGATCGAAGGGCTTTCCGGTTCGGACGACGAGCTCATCGGAGCGGCCACGGCGCTTGTGCGCGTCGGCCTACCGGGGGCGGCGGAGGCGCTCCCCGTGATGAACGCCCGCCTCGGCGAAGTCGAGACGGAGCAGGAGCAGCTCGTGCTCGCATGGGCGCTCGTCGCCCTTGGCGATTCGGCGCCCCTCGAGCGCGTGCTCGACGGGCTGCAAAGCGGCGCCCTGCAGTCGATCGACGGCTTCGAAGAAAACCTGCTTGCGGACCGCATGGGTCGCGACGCCCTCCAGGAAGCCCTTGGTGATTCGCGTGAGGTCGTGCGTCAGCTCGGCGCCGAACACCTCGGCTTTCTGTGCGATGCCTCCGTGGTTCCGGGCTTGATCGAGGCAACGTCCGACGCGAGCGAACCGGTGGTCCTGGCGGCGATGGTCAGCCTTGGAAAATGCGGCACGCCGGAGGCCCTTGCAGCGGCCGCCAGCGCCCTCGAGCGAACGGCCGCCCAGCGCACCTCGGCGCAGGTGGCCTTCGAGTACAAGGTGGGCGCGCCCGGCTTGGGTCTGCTCTTTCCCTACGCGACGACGGACGAGGCGAAGGGTGCGCTGCTTTCGGCCATGTCGACGTCCGCCGACCCGCGGCTTGGCGACGTGATCCTTCAAGAGCTTGTGCGCAGCCCGGAGCCCAACACGCAAACGCGCCTTCAGATGGTGCGTGCCATGGCGGAGGTGGGCGACGCGCGTGCCCTCGAAGTGGCCGAACCGCTGCTGGCCCA
>JBCCRV010000164.1:0-12081 GCA_039201085.1 Myxococcota bacterium
CCCCCCCCGCGGATCTGCTCGGCGCTGTAGGGAGTGGGTTCGAAGGAATCGCTCATGACGTTGGTTCCGGCGCCCCCGCATCCGAGGGTCGCGAAGGCCACTAGAACACATCCCAGAACTGCGCGCGGTCGATTTCGTGGCGCGGATGTCGCTTGTCCGCGCGCCGACGAGATGTGGTGCATGTTGGAGGTGAGGGAACGAAGTGAGATGGGCGTTTCCGGCGGCGCGGCGTCCACAATCATGAGATGTGCTCTAGCCTGCCGTGCCAAATCCGGACAGCAATCGCTCGTTGATGCGAAGGGCACCAACCGACCAAACGCCGACGCCGAGCGCGACGAGCCAAAGCCCTAGATTCGGCACGACGAAGGCTGTGATCGCAAGAAGCGACCACAACACCACGCCAAAGAATCCGCGACGCTCCACGGCGGCTCCAATCGATGCGTTGCAAACGAGGTACATGAGCATCACCAGCGGCGCGATGGACTGGGCGGAAATGCCATGCAAGTGGGCCACACCAAAGATCCACGCCGTTCCCACGAGCGCGCTTCCCATCGCGCTGTAGGTGATCGTGTTGAGTCGATTGGCGAACATGGTCTTTCGAAACCACAGGGCAACCAGCAGATAGGCGGCGACGACCATCAGCGAGAGCAGCAAGCCAACGCTCACGGTGTTGAATATCGCCGTGCCCAGCGAGGCCGTAAACCAGATCGGTCCGCAGGTGGAAAGCAGACGCACACGCATGGGCGCGCCGACCGTGCGATCCACATCGCGGCGCATTTGCGAAACGCGCTTGGACTCGTCTGCGCTCTCACGAAGCGCTTCGCTCACCTGCGCTCCCAACTCGGCGGGAAGATCCGGGCACGACGCCGCGAGCCGGGCAGCCGCCGTCGGCTCGTCGCGGTCGAGCGCGTCGCGCACGCGCCATTCGCCAAAGGCGCGCCGCTCGCGCTTGGCCTGCGCGTTCGACGGCCACTCGCTCAACGAAGCGCGAAACAGCACCTCCGCCTCGATGGCGGCGCGCTCCGCTCCCTGCGCATCACCTTCCTGGCCTTTGGCATCGGCGTCTTCTACGGCGCGGCGCGCACTCTCGAGCAGGCCACGCGAGACGCGCTGTCGAAGGTAGGCTTCGAGGGCGTAGCGAAAGGACTTCGCCGAATCGAATCGATCTTCGGGATCGGGCGCGAGCGCTTTTTCAAGGAGCGCTGAAAGGGCCGGGTAGGTGTCGGGGGCGAGGCCCACCCGGGCGTAGCGTTCGTCGTTTCGCCGCTGCCAGGGCGGCCGACCCACAATCGCATGAAGCAACGTGCCGGCGAGCAGGTATACATCCGTGCGGGGCCCTACGTCATGGCCCTGCGCGCGCCGTTGCTCCGGCGACATATAAGAGGGCGTACCGCCACCGTCGCGCGCGTGCAGCGGCGGTAGGTGAGCGTTCTCGCTCGTGCGATCAAAGGTCGCGGCAAGCCCCCAGTCCACCAAGTAGACCTCGCCGTGATGGCCGATCATCACGTTCGAGGGTTTCACGTCCCGGTGAACAACACCGCGTTCGTGGGCGAAGCTCAACGCACGCGAGACGGCAATCGCCACGCGAATCGCGCTCTCCAGCGGATCGGCCCCGAACTCGCGAAGTTCGATGCCGTTTTCGATCACTTCGAGCCACGAGCGACCGTGAATGCGCTTGAGGAGCAGCTGCGGTCGGCCCGCTTCGTCGAAGAGCAGGTCGTGGATAGGAACGATGTTGGGGTGATCGAGCGCGCCGATCACGTGCGCTTCGGAGAGCAAGTGCGGAACGTCCGCATCCTTGCGTGTCGTCTTGACGGCCACCGATCGCCGCAGGGGAAACTGCTCGCCTTCCACAACGGTGGACATCCCGCCGTCGCGAATCTTTTCACCCAACACGACGCGCGGCGGCGAGGGCGCGTCGACGGACGGTGCACGGCGCGCGGACACGCGACGCGGGGGCGCGGACTTCGAACGCGCCGGCGCCGAGGTTGGGTCGAGGCGCCCTCGCCGCTGCCCCCGCCTCGAAACGCGCGGTGTCGATACGTTCTCCATCGCTCCATCCCCTCGACGACACGCGCCGCCGCTCACGGACCGCGCCTGCCTTTGGCGCGGCCTCGCGTCTTGTACCCCATCGCTTCCGAGAACGCAGGTCGCACGCCTCTTAATCGACCGCCGCCCCCTCGTATGAGGGAGGCGCGGGCGGAACGTCAGGGACCGTCAGCGCTGCGCCGCGGCGGACACCACCAACACTTCCCGCCCGCCGTACCAGCCCACGTCCGAAGTCAACCGCGCCCGAACCAGAAGACGGCCGTCATCGAGCCACGCGGCCGCCTTCACGTCCGCATCTGTCCCGTCATCGAAGGTGACGTTCAACGGAAGGACCTCGAGGATCTCGGGTGCGCTCACCGTCGCCGTACGAACCACGCCGGCAGCGTCGACGATGAGCAACCCCCCGTCTGGCTCGTGCGTGACGCTCACCACATTTTCGACGGATTCGAAGGCGTCCACCACGGGTCGGCCGCCTTCCACACGCAAGGTGGCCATCGTTCCGCGGAGCGGCACGTGGGTGAGCGCGCGAGCGCCGTCCACATAGACATTGGCGTCGCGCCCCAGGGCAGGGAGGAGCGCGCGGTCAATCTGCGTTTCGAGCGGCGTGACGCCATCTTCACGAACAACATACTCGAAGTCTCCCGCGTCCGTGACCCACACCGCTTCCTGACCCTCAAAGACAAAGCCGATAGGGTTAAAGAACACCGGTCCAACTTCAATAAGATCACCGAAGCTTGCTCCGCCGTTTGTGCTGATCGAGTAGCCCTCCGGTATCGCTCCGAAGCGGTAGTCGCCGCCAACCCCCAACACGAAGTTGCCTGCCACGCCAAAGTCTTGGGTGCCGCTTAGGACAACGTTTTCGAATGTTGGAGCACCACCGTCGGCCGCAAAGCCGGTGATCAGCGCGGGGATGAAGTTGAAGCGCAGGTCAACGGTCAGACTGCCCGCCGGCGCGATGCGCACGTGCCGAGGCGCACCGAAGGGGTTGGTGGCACCGCGCGGACTCCCTTGAATGTTGAGCACTCGCACGCGCTCGCGAACGTCGATGCGCTCGCCCTCATCGAAGTTGACGAGCTCGCCGGCAAGCCGTCCAAAGCCGTACGGATTGATGTCAAGGTTGATGACCACGTGCACCGGTCGCCACGAACTCGCGGGTGCTTCACCGGTGGCGTAGTCCACCAGAGCGGCGGCGGTGAACGCGTCGGCTTGAAACACGCGCGTTCGCCGTTCGTTCTCATCGACGCCTTCTTCGAAGTACGTGAAGAGTCCATCGGCGTCGCGCTCCCGGCCGTCCACCGCTTCCAAGCCCTCGCTCAGGGCGAAGCGGTTCAATCCCTGCCGAAAGATCAGGTCCCTTGGAAAACCGTCAAAGGGCGTGTTCACCGGCTCCGTTCGCGCGAACCAGCGAAGGAAGCCGTCCTGGCCGGAGCTTCGGCCACCGCTTTCCACGCGCACGACGCCCTGCGCGCTCACGTCCGCCGGCACGTTCAGCTCGATGCGCCCGTCGGACCAGAAGGACGTTTCGCGTGCCTCGATGGCACGATCGCCAAGGTGGAGCGTCCCGGCGTTGTTGAAACCGGCGCCGAAAACGATGAGCCGACTGCCGGTGGGGCGCGCTACGTGGGAGAGACCGGTGATGAGGGGCGCCGCCACCTCGCCAAAGACACCCTCGCCGACAAAGCCTAAGGGCTCGCCGCCAAAGGTCAGCTCGACGCAGCGCATGTCGCCCGAGCGCACCCCTCGAGCGCAAAGGCGCCCATCGTTTTCCTCGCGATAGATGAGCGCGTCGCCCGCGGCGTTCAGGATGCCCTGCCCTTCAAAGGGCGCCCCGCCGATGGCGCCCGTGAGACCAACGCGGGTGCCCACGAGAAAGTCGCCGTCGCCGTAGTCGTAGACGCCGTAAGGCGTTGCGGCGCCGCGGCGCGGGCGAAAGTCGAAGGTGCGCGTCGAACCGTCGCGAGCGATCGTCACCGTTTGAAATCCGACGGTCGTCTCTTGGCAGTTCTGAACGCGCACGATCGACTCGATGCCGTAGACCACCTCGTCCGTGCTCGGAACGCGTCCAACGGGCGCAAAGACGCGGTAGTCGACGCCCTCCGGCAGCTCGGTAAACGGCTGCAGCGCTGGCCCGAGGGGCCACACATCGCGCTCGGCAACCCAGCGCGACTCGGCGAAGGACGCGAGCAGATCGGCGGACTCACTCTCGCGCGGAAAGCGGTCGCTCCCAACGGGCGGGCAGCCAACGGCGATGTCACCGTTTCGCGTCCCGAAGAACGCGTTCTCCGCCCGCCCGAGGGTCGCATCCGCGCTGAAGAAAAATCGGTCCGTCGCAAGTTCGCTCGGTCGAATCGTTGCCTGCGTGTTCAGAACGAGCGGATTGGACGCCCACTGCGCACTGTCGAGCTGACCATCAAGACTGGGCAGGGCCGGCTCGGAGATGATCTGCGGGGCGCCGTAATCGCGGGGCGTAAGGCTTGGTCCGACGACTTCGCCGTCGCGATGGCGCGCCCCGTCGCAGAGGTAGTCGTAGCCGCTGCCAAAAAGGCTGAGCGAAGGACCCTGCCCAGGACGAGCGACCGCGCACGTGTCCACCTCGCCCTCGGCGAAGTCGACGAAGTGATGATCGGTGACAACCCGGTCGCCAAAGTTGTTGAAGCGCACGCTGCCCAAACGGCCGATGTCCTCGAAGGCGGCGACCTGCTCGAGCGAGGGGCGACCCGCGTCGGTGATGACGCGCGTGATGATCAGTGCCTCATTCGGCGTGCCGTGGGCCATCAAGCGCCCGTCCGGCGAAACGGCGATCGCATCAAAGGACGCAGCCGGGTATGCAAGCTCCGACGGGGTGTTGGTGCGTGGATCCCAGAGATTGAAGCGCACGCCCCGTTCGCCCACCCCAGCGCCGGCAGCGAGGATGACGTAGCCCGTAAGGTCGAGGCTCTCGCCTACCGGAGGCACATCGCTGTCGTTTGGCATCGAGCCACCGCCACCTCCGCAGGAGAGGGCCGCGACGGCGAGCAGGAGTGAAAGGGCGCGTAAGGCCGCGGGATTCAGAGCTCCGTTCACCAAGATAGGTTAGCGCATCCGGGCGAGAACGTCTGCGGGCCCTTCGCCTTCAAGGAGACCCCGTAAGTCCACGCGGCGGCCGCGATGCTTGGCGTGGCCTGCACGCAACAGCCACCGGAGAGCGCCTCACATGCATTCGGTCGGCGCCACTGCAATCCCGGCGATTGTCAGACCGCCTGCGGATTCGGTCGCTAACCGACCGACTGCATACGCCTCGCCTCGTTATGAAAGCGTGCACACCCGCGCTTCCAGGGAAGAGGAGAATCCCTGCGGGCTCGACTCCTCTTGCCGCACGAAGTCAGTGGTGTTGTCTTCCGAGTCAAAGCTATTGCCCGCCTCGGATTCTTCGGACGCCATCGTCTCTGCAGTCGACGCCACGCAGGCCTTTCGTTCCCAGGACTGCCATGCGATCCCGTCGGCGGTGGACCGGAGGGGGAGCGAGGGGAGCGGCGTGCCCTCACCGCCGGCGCTGCCCCAAGCGACCGCATCGACGATTCGCAGCGTGTCCGCTTGGCATCGCAGCTGCACAACCCCCGACAAATCAATTGTGAAGGAAGCCCGAGCGTCGGGTACAGGCCCTTCGCCCTTGGACGATGCCAGAAGCACGAACGCTCCAGGTTCGACGTCCACGTCAGGAAAATCATAAACCCGCAGCCCGCCCACCCACGCGGAGCAAGTCGACGTGTTGAAGACCGCGTCCGACGAGTTGTAGAATTCGATGAAGTCGTACATGTCACCAACGCCCTGACCGACTTCGCTGATCAACAGCACGCCGCAGAGGCCTTCTCGGCACGCGCCGAGGTCAAACCTGCACGCGTCGCCGTCGAGAAGGTTGATGTCGCACTCGGCTCCACCGCTGCACAAGCCTACGCCGCACTCTCCATTGACAGGACCGCACGGCGTTCCGGGGGGAAGCTCGTTCGCCATGCAGACACCATCACGACACTCGTCCGGCGCATCGCACGCTCCCCCAGCTTCCGGGTCGCCGCACGACTGTCCGTTCGGAAGGTCGGTCGACGGCGGACATACGGCACTGCCGTTCTCGCATACGCTGGGCCTGCGGCACTCGCCCGTAGACGGTCCGCAGATTCGACCTGGTGCGAACACGCGCACACACGCGCCGCTCTGACACATGCCCTCCCCCTCGCACGCACTGGGTGCGCTAAGGGCTTCGCACGCCGATCCGTCGGGACGGGAACCGACGCGCGTGCAGCGAGCAGCGCCTCCGTCACACTGAACGATCGCTGTCTGGCATGGCTCGCGCGGCAGCGCGCATGGCTCACCGCAGGCCACATCCTCCACGCAGTTACCGCCGCCGTCACATACGAACCCCGGGTCGCCGCACGCGGTGCCGTTGGCCACGAACCCGGTCTCCTCGCACCTCGCAACGCCGGTGCAGCGTTCAACGCCGGTGGTGCACTCATCGATCAGGCACGGCGCTCCGTCTTCGCATACTTGACAGACGCCGTCGGCGCAGAGTGTACCGCTCGGGCAGGACGAGCCGTCTGCCTGTCGGTCGACGCACGCCGGGCTCGTCCCATCGCAAAAGTCCGCCACATCCTCGCACCCGCCGGTCGGCGCCCTGCAGGGGTTCTCCAGATCGACGATCAGCTGCGGCACGCAGATGCTCTCACCGCCCCGGCATTCGATCGCCCCCCGAACGCACGTATTCTGCTGATCGACCGGAAGCTCGCAGTCTTCGCCAGGAGTGCACGTGGACTGGTCTAGGTCAGCATCCGGAACGCCCAGGTCGGCGTCCACCATCGAGACGTCTGGCGAATCGATCAACGCGGCGTCGGGCACGTCCGTACAGCGCCCGTTCCGACAGAGACCCGGTTCGCACGCCGAACTGTCGACGCTTCGGAGCACCACCGTGAGCGTACCTCCGCCGCCGTTGCTGACGCGTTGGTCCGCGCATCCGGCGGCGATCACCCGGCAATTCTCGTCAATGGCGCGCGCGTAGAGACCAAGCGTTCGAGAGGGTATGTCCCCCAGCGAGCGCGTGGGTTCGCCGTCCGCAATCTCCACGGGAGGCAGCAGGGCATTCTCTGGATCCGCGCCCAACTCCTGGAGGTCACAGCTGGTAACCACGGCAACCTGGGTACGTACCGCGACGGCTTGGTCCGCGGGGTCTGCGAACCGGACTTCCACGTCGTAGGCGTCACCGCTGCAGCCCGTAAGGAACAGCACGCCGATCACGCTCCACCGCGTCATATAAAGACACTACCAGAGGACGTGAGCCAACGACCATTCGCATTCGAAGTCGCCTTGAGCGCGATGCGCGCTTGGTGTGCACACCGCGCACTCGATCGAACCTCCGCGCGTCGGGCATCGGCGGCCCGAAAGACTCACAGCAGGCGCGAAAAGCTAGCTAGGCGGGCTCGTGAAAGGGCCCGGTGATCTCGTAGGTAAAACCGTTGCCGTCGACGCCGCGCTGCGAGTTGAAGTAGAGGCGCGTCCCGCTTGGATCGAAGGCGGGACCGGTGATTTCGGATTCGTCTTGGCCCTCGATCTGCACGAGCGGGATCAGTTCGCCTGAGGGCAGGATCGACACGATGCGCATCTCGCCGCCGTCCTCGGCCACGAGTACGTCACCGCAGCAAGACACGGTGATGTTGTCGACGCCGCGCAGCGGCGGCGGCTCGGCCTGCTCCGCCGCATCGTAGAGGACGCTAAGCGCGGATGTCATTGCGTTGTAGGACCAAACGCGGTTGTCGCCCTTGGTGCTGAAGTAGACGCGGTCGTCGTGGTACCAAATGCCTTCGCCGCCGTTGAAGACGGCGCTGCCTTCGACCTGATAGCGGGTGGCCACTTCGCCCTCGAACTGCGGATCGGGAACGGTGACCCAGCTTACGCGGTTCGATGCGTCGACCACGGCCACTTCCAGCTGACCTCGCGCAAGGTTTAGAAATCCCGCTTCGTTGAGGCCGTCCGGCACAAAGCGGTAGAACGCCCCATCACCGACGTCTTCGGTGAGGTAGAGGTGACCGCGATCGGTGTCGACGGTAACGGCTTCATGCCGAAATACGCCGAGCGCCGGACGAAGGACCGACGTCTGTTCGCCCCAGGGGTCGCACTCGAACACGCGGCCCTTATCGATCTCTTCGCAGGAGAGCCAGGTGTGCCAAGGCGTCGGTCCGCCCGCGCAGTTCATGCTGGTGCGCTGAAGCAGCGAGTACGCTTCAACGAGGTCGCCGTTCGGAGCGAAGCGAAGGCTCGAAACGCCCCCGATGATCGGAATCTCCGAGTTGACGGTGAGGATCCAGCCACCGTCTTCGGTGCGGAAGGTTGCGGCGCCGTCCGGAAACACGGGCCATTCGTACGAGGTCCCCTCGACCATCTGACCGGAGGTCGCGATGATGCGCGCCGTGAAGCCTTCAGGAAGGCGAATGCCGCGTTCGTCGGCAGGACCGAGTGGACCGATGTCGGCGATGAGCGAGCGAAGCGGGGGCGCGGCCTCGATGTCCCGTCGCCGAAACACCGCGTCCCCCGCATCCACCGCTGCCTCCATCACGCCCGTGTCTTCGGGCGTGGGCGTTGGATCCGTAGCCGTTTCGCGTACCGCATCCGCTGCATCGCCCGCGTCGTTTTCGCCGCCCGCATCATCGCCGCAGTTCTGCATGAAGGCGGCGGCAAGGGCCGCAAGACCACCGCCTACAAATCGACGCCGAGGTACCGCCATGGGCGAACGATGCCACGCGCCGCAGGAAACGCCACGCCTGCTTCGAAGGTGGGCTCATTTGTCGCACCACGAGAGTTGTTCATCCTTTGCAAGGCTGTGGCATACCTGAGCCATGACGCGATTCGTGGGTGCTGCTTGGCTGGTCCTTGTCATGGGCTGCGGCGACGACGCTGCCCCCAGCGATGCCGAAGCGGACGCGGCGGAGCTGGGCGCCGACGTCGGTACGGATGCGGCGGAAGACGGACCGAACGACATGCCCGATGCGAGAAGCGACATGAACGACGACGTCCCGAGCGACGCGGAACTCGACGACGGTGAGGACGTGGGCGGTGAGGACGCGGCACGCTCGTGCCTGGACGAAGGACGCGAAGTGGGCGAACGACGTCCCGCGGGCGACGAGTGCAACTTCTGCGAGTGCAACGCCGACGGATCGGAAACATGCACCGAACGAAGCTGCGCCGATTCGGCTCTCGAGGGCTGCGAGTACGGCGGCGTCATGCGCGAGTATGGCGTGCGCTTTCCCGCGGCGGACGACTGCAACGAATGCGTCTGTGCGGCGAGCGGCCTCGCGTGTACGCGGCGCTTTGAGCGCTGTGAGGACACCGCGGAGGAGGGCGCAATCCTGCTGGAGACGCTTGATGACGAATGCGGCATCGAAGGTTTCACGCCGAATGCGGTTCTCGAAGCCCTGCCCTACAGCGAACTCGACGCGCCCTTCGTCTACGAGCGCGAGCGCGATGATCGGCTCTATCCCGAAACGCTGCTGGACTCCGAGCTCACCCTTCGCATCGTTCGCGATCAGGACGGGTACGCCGTGTGCCGAATTCCTCGCGCAGGGCAGGAAGCCATCGACATGGAGGTATTCGTCGAGTGGTTCACGGCCGACGGATCCTTTGACGAAACGTTTCACTCCTATCTGCGGCGAAACGCAGGCGGCTTCACCAACGTCTGGACCTTCGCCGCAAGCGTGCCGCCGGGCGGCCTCAACGGAAGCTACGAAGCGGAATGCCCGGGCGAGCGCGGCTACGCCTTCAACGCCACCATCGACGCCGACCGAAGCGCCCGCGGTGATGCAGTGAAGATCTGTGAAGTCGACATCGCGCTGCAGGTTGGGGGCTTTCAGATCGAACGTTGATACCGAAGCGTGATGCATGTACGAAGCACGCGGAGCCATCGCCGAGCCCGTCCGCCGAGCCAACCAACGCTGAGACCACCTGCCGGGCACCCTTGCGGCTGGCCGAGTTGCCGGGCGCTGATGACCACGCCCCCCATCGGCGGCACGCAAATGCGGTCGTTGGCGCATTCCACACTCCGATTGTCGTGAGCGGGCCGTTTCGCAACTGGCACATGAGGTGCACTTGTGAAGGCCGTGGGCGCGACGAAGACAGCACATCCGGTAGCGAAGGGGAAGGCGGCGGAGCGGCGCGACTTCATCGGTCGTGTGTTTGGTTCATACCGGCTTAAGGGCCGCCTCGGTTCCGGCGGCATCGGCGACGTGTACGCGGCCGAGCATGTACGAACCGGTCGCCCGTACGCCGTGAAGGTGCTGCACGAAACGAACGCGCAGTCGCTTCGACGCTTTCGACGGGAGGCCGAAGCGCTCGCCGCGATCGGCCATGAGGGCGTCGTAGCGGTTCATGATTTCGACACGACGGAAGACGGCATCGCCTTTCTAGTGATGGAGCAGCTCAAGGGCGAAGACCTGAAGGCGCGCCTCGCCCGCGGCGCGCTCAACACCCACGAAGCGTTCCGAATCTTCGACGAAGTGGCCAGCGCACTCGAAGCCGCCCATACGGCCGGCGTCCTTCACCGTGACCTGAAGCCGTCAAACGTGTTCCTTCGGCACACGCACCAAGGCGTTCGCGCCGTGCTGCTCGACTTTGGCCTCGCCAAAGCGACCGATGGCCTGGAGACGACCCTAACCGCCAGCGGTCGCGTGCTCGGCACGCCGGCGTACATGTCTCCGGAGCAAGCCCTTGGCGAAGACGTCGACGAACGCACGGACGTGTACTCGCTCGCCGTCGTCCTCTATGAAATGCTTGCTGGCTACACGCCCTTCGCGGGCCGAAACGTCACGGCAATCCTTCTATCGAAGGTGCTGACCTCGCGCGTACGCTCGCTTCGTGACGGGGGCGTGTCGATATGCAAGGCCACCGACCAAGCGATCTTGAAGGCGATAGCGACGGAGCGAAGTGCGCGCCCGACGTCCGTAGCCGCGTTTCGGCAAGCGGTGACGGCGACCCTGGACGTCGGCACGCCGTGTGAGGCACCCCAGCCCTCGGCGCTCCTTGGCGCCGCCGACGAAACGCTTCCGCCGGGCGGACTGCCGAATCTGGGCACGCAGTCGGAAGCGCTCGACACGCGCTCGCGAACGGGCATCGTTCCGTCTGCGCGCATGGGCCGACTGCTGGCGGCCTCCGTCGCCCTCGGAACCCTTTTGCTTACGGCGGGCGTTTCCCTCTCTGCGCCTCACGAAGCGCCCGCGGTCGCTGCAGCGAACACACAAGCGCATGAAGTAAGCCCCGCCCAACCAACGTTCGCGCCCGCGCCGACGCCGGATGCCGAGCCGGTGCCCATCGCGGTGGTCGAGCCGTTCGACACGAGCGACGAATCCTCCGCTCCCCTTGGGCCCAGCGAACCCCGACCAGACGAGCCGGTCGAAGGCGAAGCGGTCGAAGCCGTGCAGGAAGCGCCTCGTCGACGCCCTCGCCCTCGCCCTCGACGGCGTCCCGCGCCTGCCACGCCCGTCCCTGAGGCACCCGCTCCGGCCTCACCGGCCGCCGTCATGCCGGGGGCTCCGCCGGCGTCCGTTCTTCAGGCGATGGCGCGAAACTACGAGAGCATGCGGGCCATCTTGCGGACCCGCATCGACGACTTCGACGCCCTCGACCGTGAAATCGCCCTCGTCCGGTCGAAGGGCGCAGACCCCTCGACCGTATGCTCGCGACCGATCGGACTCACGCTCAACGCCAACACCGCCGGGCTTGGTTACCACCGCTCAGAGCTGGCGGACGCGCGAGATACCCTTTGCTCCGCCGCCACCCCGGCCGCTTCCCAAGCCTATTTGAGCGCGTTGGACGATCTGCAAGCGTCCGGCCGACAAGTGGCTGGCGCCTTTCGCGCCGAGCTCGCCCGAATGGAGGGGCGCTAGAGAAGCGATCCGCTTTCTCGAGCGTTAGGGATCGACCGCTCGACGCAGTTGTGATCCCTTCAGTGGATGAGATGGCACATTCCGAAAGGTCTGACTGCTCGCGAGAAGCGCGTGGTCAGCCGGCTACGTCGACGAA
>JBCCRV010000165.1:0-11967 GCA_039201085.1 Myxococcota bacterium
CTTCGGCTTCGGCGGACACAGTCACGCCGCTATCGACGGTGCTCGCGCCGCGCTCCACGGCGGCGATGGCATTCTTCGATTCAGCCTGAATCGTCTTGATGAGCTCGGCGATCTCCTTCGTCGACGCGCCGGCGCGTTCGGCCAAGTCCTTGATCTCATCGGCGACAACGGCGAAGCCCTTGCCGTGCTCGCCGGCCTGGGCGGCGATGATGGCCGCGTTGAGGGCGAGCAGGTTCGTTTGCTCGGCAACGTCGTCGATAACGTTGAGGATGTCGCCGATCGCTTCGATGCGGCTGCCGAGGCTGGAGATGACGCTCACGGCCTCGCCGGACGTTTCCTTGATGCGGTTGATCTCGTTGATGATCTTCAAGATCGAGTCGGCGCCGCGCTCGGCGTCCGTGGCCACCTCTTCGGAAAGGCGCGCCGTCTCGTTCGCGTTCGACTGCACCTGGTCGATGGACACGTCCATCTGATTCATCGACGAGCTCGTTTCCTCCGCCGTGAGCGAGAGGGCGTCGACGTTTCGCGCGACCTCCTTGATCGAATAGGCCATCTCTTCGATCGACGAGACCGTTTCGCGCACGCTCGATGCGAGGTTCGCCATGTTTTCGGCAACCTCGTCGTTGGTCGCGGTCATCTCCAGAATGCTGGACGAACTCTCCTCGGCAGAAGATGCGAGGGCCTCGACGTGGTGAGCGATGGTCTTGAGGGACCCGGTGATATCGCTCATGGCGCCGGCCGTCTGGGCCGCCGCTTCGCTTTGCTGGCCGAGCGTATCGTCGAGGGTGGACGCCACGCCGCGCAGATCGCCGGCAACGCCCTGCAGCTTGTCCCGGGTAGCGTCGAAGTCGCCGCTGGCGCGCTCCGCCGCTTCCTTTGCGCGCTCATGGTCCGCGCGAATGCGTTTGACCTCGGCTTCAAGCTCGTCGCGCTGCTCCGTGGCCGTGCTCAGGCGGCCTTCGAGCCGGTCGCGTTCGGCGGCAGAGCGGTCGCTCTGCTCCTGCAGCCGCTTGGCCTTTGCTTCGAGGGCCGGGTCGCTCATGCCGAGGGCCGCGATGGCCATGCCGAGGATCGCGCCGAGGCCGGCGATGAGCCCAGCAACGCGCGGATCCCCAATCACGAACGCGCCAGCCAGCACGCACCCGGCCGCCACAATGAGTCCCCACGCGTTCTTGCTCTTGAGTAGTCGGTCCACAATCCCTCTTGGGGCAGACGCCCAGGATGCGATGGTAGGGGGCGCGGCCTCCATCGATCAAGTTCGAGGCAAGCGACCTTGGCCATGCGAGGCTCTCTCTTATGACGGACCAACGGACGCTTCCGCCGCCCCTTGAGCTGGCCCAGGACGCCATTGCCGCGTGGGTTGAAGCGGCGCCCGTGGGCCTCGGCCTCTGTCCCTTCGCCGCGGCGCCTTGGAGAGCGGGCCGCGTGCAGATCGACGTGAGCGATGGGCGCAGCCTGGAGCGGGCCGTCACGGACGCCGCCACCCTTGGCCAAGCCCTCTCGAAGAACGTGGAAACGGCCCTTGTAGTCTTTCCCTTCGCCCTCGACGACTTCGAGGACTTTCTCGACGCCATCGATCTGCTCGAAACGTACCGAGAGGACGCCGGCTTGGCGGACACGTTCCAACTCGCGAGCTTTCATCCCGAATACCGCTTCGAGGGCGTGGACGCGGACGCCCCCTCCAACTTCACGAACCGTTCGCCCCTGCCCGTGCTTCAGTGGCTGCGCATGGACAGCGTGAGAGCTGCCGCCGACGGGTCAGACACGCTCGCCATTCCTACGCGCAACATCGCAACGGTCGAAGCCCTAACCCCTATCGCACGCGAGGGCCTGCGCGCCCTTCCGGGCGTGTCGATTGGCGCGGGCGGGCGGTGCGCCGCGACCGACGTACGTGTGACCTTTGGCAGCCAGGGCATCGCCAGTTCGCGCACCTACCCCGCGGGTACACAGATCGACCCAGGCCCCTGGGCGCTCCACTTGCGGTCGGGCACGCTTGAAAGGCTCGATTGACCCCGAGGCGCGAACGCTCGGCATCAACGTCGTTTCATGGGAGCGAATGTCCCGCGCAACCCCGGGAGAGCGTAACCCCTCAGCGCCCGGCGATGCGATGACCTCAGACCCAGGAACCCCAGCGATCCGAGAGCATCGCGGTCCCGTACCCGGGTCATGCGATGGCTCATTGGACTGCTCTGCTTCGCCGCATGCACCGGAAGTGATCCGGCCGACCACGACGCGTCGACGCGGCTGGACGCGGGCGCAGACGGCGCGGGCGCACTCGACGCTGCCCAGGACGAGAGCATCGATACGGCGTCCGACGACGCGGCGATGGACACGGGCGAGAGCGCGGAGGCGGGACTCGATCTGTCCACCGACACCCTGTCCACCGATACCGCTCCAGACGATCCACTCGAGTGCGAGGCTCCCCTGGCCGACTGCGACGGAACCCGTGCAACCGGCTGCGAGGTCGACACAAGCGCCGACGCGCGAAACTGCGGCGCCTGCGGACGCAGCTGCGGCGCCTCGCAGCGCTGCGAGGAGGGCCGATGCGTGGAGCGCTGTCCGGCAGGTCGACAAACCTCCGATCGCGTAGACGACGAATCCGGGTTTCAGGTGCACGCGCTGTACGTGCTTCCTTCGGACGGTGTCGATCGGGCCCTCGACGCCCCGGGCGGTCCACTCGAAACCTCCATGGAGGCGTTCAATCGCTGGCTGTCCACCCAGACCGGCGGCTCGCGCCTTCGCTTCGACCGCTGCGACGGCGCCCCGGACATCACCTTCGTGCAGCTCGACCGCACCGGCGCAGACCTCGGCGCCAGCGGCGTCTTCCTGCGAGACGAGCTCGAAGACGAGCTGCAGGCCCTCGGCTTTAACGAGCCGAACAAGCTGCTCGCCGTCTACTACGACGGCCCGAGTGGCGAATCCTGCGGTGGCGCCCCACGCCCGCCCACGCTCATCGGCAACGTGACTGCCCTCTACCTGCAAGGCACGCCTCCGGGCTCGCCTGGATGCAACACGGTCCCGATCGGCGTAGACGTCGACAACCCGGGCTTCATTGAGTTCGCGATGCTGCACGAGATCGTGCACGCCCTCGGTTTCGCCGTGGGCGACACCACCTGCACGCCCAACCTCAACCCCATTGGCCACGTCACCGACGCCACCGACGACCTCATGTACGCGGGCTCGGAGCCCTGGGTGCTGCCTCCGCGCCTCGACGTAAATCGTGACGACTACTACCAGCATGGACGCCCAGACTGCCTGGACCTTGCCAGCAGCGCGTTCTTAGACCCGCTCCCCGAGGCGGCGGTGGCGCCGCCCGGCTGGTAGCACGGGCGCGGGCGAACCACGCCATTGACGTGGTGGTGCCTTCAAAGTAAAGTGAATTCACTTTGTCTCCCCCTTCCATCACCGAGCGTGGCCAGCGAACCCGTGAACGGCTGCTCGAAGCCGCCACGCAGGAGCTCTTGGCCCATCAAGGCCACCTGGAGTTCGCTGCGGTCGCCACGCGCGCCGGCGTGTCGGCCGGCGCGCCCTATCGGCACTTTGCGTCCAAAAGCGATCTTCTGGTGACGCTCGTGGATGCGTTCTACGACGAGTGGGAGGCGCTCGCGTACCGGCCGACCTTCGAGGCCATGTCCGACGATTGGTGGGAACGGGAAAAGGAACGGCTGCGGGTCACCGTCGGCTTCCACTATCGGCATCCCCTCGGCTCGCTGATTCATCAACGGCTCGGCGACGCCGAAGCGGTGCGCCATCACCAGGTGCGCGCCGACCGCCTCATTCGCGGCGCCGTCAAAAACGTGAGCCGCGGAAAATCGCTGGGCCGCGTGCCGGCCCATATCGACGCGACGCTTTGCGGCCCGCTTCTCATGGGCGGTGTGGGTCAGTGCCTTCACGCCGCCCTCGGCGGCAAGCGGCCGCTCGCGCGGAAGCGCGTACTGGCGCAGCTGCATCACTTCATGGCGCGCGTGCTCTGCATTGATGCGCCCGAGAAAGGTGCGCACCGATGAATCGCGACGAAGAAATCGATGTGCTCGCCACGTCGCTGACGCTCGCCCGGGAAAGGCGCCGACCCCTTGGGGGCAAGGAAGCGCTCATCGACGTTTCCGACTACACGGACGTGGCGCGGTACGCAGCGGAGCGCGCGAAGGTCTTCGACGCGTCCTTTAACGTCGTGTGCCTCACGTCGCAGGTGGCGGAGTCGGGCGCTTTCTTTACCTCCGAGATCGTGGGCAAGCCCGTGCTCGTCGCCCGCGGCGACGACGGAACGCTGCGCGCCTTCCTCAACGTTTGCCGTCACCGTGGCGCCAAAGTCGAGCTTCGGGCCGAAGGTCGCTGCAAGCGCTTCGTCTGCCCCTACCACGCGTGGACCTACAACATTGACGGTTCGCTTCACGGCGTACGCTTTCCCGAGGGCTTTCCTTCGCTCAAGAAGGCCGAGCACGGGCTGGTGGAGCTGCCGTGCACCGAAGCCGCGGGGCTCGTATTCGTTTGCCCAACCCCCGGGGCGTCACCCGACCCCCTGCCGCCCGCGCTGGTAAGGGAGCTCGAATCGATGCTTGGGCCGCGCCCAACGAGCTATGCCTCGAGCACCCGCGAGTGGAACGCCAACTGGAAGGTGATCGTCGAAGGCGGCATCGAGTCCTACCACTTTCGCGTCGCGCACAAGGACACGATCGCTTCCTATTTCACGGACACCCAATCCACGTGGACACCGATCGGCCCGCACATGCGCTCCGTGTTGCCGAAACGCTCGGTCCTGGAACTGGAGGAGCAGCCGCAGGATACGTGGCGCATTCGTGAGCACACGCACCTCGTGTACACGATTCATCCAAACGCCATCGTCCTGCTCCAGCGTTCCCATTTCGATCTGATTCTGCTCGATCCGATCGCCGTCGACCGGAGCCGCATCCAGCTGCATACAGTGGGCACGCCGCCCGAAACGGGCCCGCTCAGCGACAAGGCTCAAGCCTTCTTCGAGGGCAACCACGCGTTCTCCCTTCGAACGCTCGACGAAGACTTCTCGATCGGCGAGCAAATCCAGCAGGGCTTTCGCTCCGGCGCGAATACCCACGTGCGCTTCGGTCTCTTCGAAGACGCGCTCAGCGCATGGCGCGCCGGCATTGACGCGCTTCTGTGAAGCTGACACTCACCAGCGAACGAGGCCCGCGTCGAGGAGTGCCCGGCGACGTTCGGCGCGGCGATGATGGAAGATGATCACGCGCAGCAGGACCGCGATCAGGCCCCCTGAAAAAGCCACCCCACCGACGCCGAAGGCCACGTTGCCCACCCGAGTACTCGTGGACGAGCCCATGCCGTTCTCGTCGGAGATAAGCGCAATCCCCGCCACCATCGAACCAATGCCAGCGGCCATGACCAGCAGCGGAACGGCGTAACGGCGCCTGGGCGGTGCGGGGAGGTTGTTCAGCAGCTCAGACAGCTCGACACGTACGTCGAGGTCGATGTCAAGATCGAGGTCCACTCCGAGGCGCAGCCGGGTTGCTTCCTCACACTCTCCCTCGCACTCGTCGAGCGAGGAGAGAGTGGCTGGCACCTCAAGCTGCACGTTGGGAACGAACACCCCGTTCTGCGCACTCGCGCTCGCTGGAACGAGCAACGTGAGAAACCCCAAGGCGATGCCCAACACCAGGGCCCGCGACGGATCGACTGTTTCCGTAAATCGCATCATGCGAACGCCGTATGCAACGTGCGTGCCAAGCGAGCTTCGCGATCTCGACAGTCCAGTGGGCGGCGCGCGAGCGCGGGCGGCGCGTATTCATGCACTTGCAGCGGTGGGTTTCATGGCTCCTCATTCATCGTGCTGCTTCGCTCGCGCGGAGGTACGGCGTCATCTCCGCGACGCTCTCCCCGTCGAACGCTCACCAGCGAACGAGACCGGCATCGAGGAGCGCCCGACGACGTTCGGCGCGGCGGCTATGAAAGATCAGCACGCGTAGGAGGAGCGCCATCATGCCCCCCATGAAGGCCACCCCACCGACGGCCAAGAACATGCTGCCCACGCGTGTGGTCGTGGACGAGCCCACGGCGTTCTCGTCGGAGAGAAGCGCGACGCCCCCCGCCATCGAACCGATGCCCACGGCCATAACCAGCAGCGGCACGGCGTAGCGGCGCTTGGGCGGCGCGGGGAGACTGTTCAGCAGCTCGGACAGCTCGACGCGCACGTCGAGGTCGACATCAAGGTCGAGGTCCACGGCGAGGCGGAGTCGCGTGCCTTCCTCGCACTCACCCGTGCACTCATCGAGCGAGGGCTGCAGTTCGGCCGGCGCCTCAAGCTGCACGTCGGGAATGAACACGCCGTTCTGAGCGCTCGCGCTCGTCGGGATAAGCATCGTCAACGCGAGGGCGGCGCCCGCCGTGAGGGCCCCCGCTGAGTCGACCGTCGAAACACATCGCATGATATGAACCTTCGCAACACACGTGCCAAAGCGAGCCCCGCGATCTCGACGGCTGAGCGTGCCCCACGCGTGCGCCCCTGACCACACTGGCGCAGGAAGCGCACGGTTCCGGAGCAGCGTCGACCAGCAATCCGAGAGCCTGCTTGGGGGGTGCCTATTCCGGGTCCGCACAGGGACCAGTCCACGTCCGGCGATCCGTGACGGGTCCGGCTCGGGGGACGGGTCGAGTTGGTTCAGGTTCGTAGGCCGGAAGTGGTCCGGTCGCGAATCACGCTCCTACGTCCAGTTCACGAACTCGAAGGCAGGATCATCGAAGATGTCCGTAGATCCGTTGCCGAACCTGAGTTCGACCTCGGAGCAAGGAACCGGTTCAAAGTAGTCGAAGAAACCGCCTGGCGTGGGATCGACCCTGCCTCGGCCGCAGCTCAGCCCTTCCGGGAAATCGAGGATCCAGTCTTCAAACTCGGACTCTCCAGAAAACGCATCGGCGGCGAGGTCGGCGGACTGGCCTTGGCGGTAGATGATGGCATAGCGGTCCGTAGCGCCGATGGCGGTCGGGAGCGCGTCGAAGTCGTCGACGCGACCGTTGGCAGGCGCCTCGCCGGGGCGGTACGCGACGATCGTGCCGACTCCGAAGCCGAAACGTTCCGCATCGCTGAAGAAGTTCAGAACGTCACGAGGCAGGTCTTCGGGAACGGGTAGGGTCCATTGACCGTCGCTCAGCTCGCCGGGGTCGGAAATGACGACGTAGTCGCCCGGTGGGTTGTACGTGACGGACCATTCGATGACGAGGTCCGCGCGATCAGGCACCGAAGCGCCCGCAACGGCGGTCACACGCCCCGCTGTAGCCGACGCGGGATCGGCGTCGCTTCCGCAGGCCAGGGCCGGGATAAGTAGGCATAGCAGCGTCGATCGGCGCGCAGCGCGCTTCAGTGCATTGATGGTGCGCGATGCGACGCGCGCGCTCCGCAAGGGCCTAATCGTGAGGGTCCTAAGCATCTTCGCATGGTCCTTTCAGGAAACTGTTCGGTACGTTGGTGCATTCAGCGAAGAAGAAAGTGCCGTTTTTCTTCCGGACCCATTTCGCTGCTTGGCAGCATTCATGCCGCGAGCATCACTCGGGCTCTACGGGCGCCCTGCATGGGTACACCGGCCGCACTGAGGCGCGCCGCGCACAGGGAAAGCGAACGCTGCGGAGAATCCTGCGCAACCGACGGGCGCTTCGAACGAAGGGTCCGCCGTGCCGCCCTTCCGCCTCCTCCCGCTTCTCCTTCTCACCGCTTGCGGCGCTGCCGCGTTGGCCCCCGCTGCCAGCGAGCACAACACCGCCGGCGCGCGCCTGCTGGCCATCGGCGAGCTCGACGACGCGGAAGCGCGCTTTCGCTTGGCCCTTGAATACGCCCCGGACTTCGCTGAAGCCCGCAACAACCTCGGCCTCGTCGCCTACCGGCGTGGCGACCTGCAGGCCGCCGAAGACCGCTTTCGGAGCGCCCTGCGGCTCGACCCGGACTTCGACGAAGCCCATTCGAACCTCGGTCTCGTCCTCCGCGATCGGGGCGATCGGGCTGGGGCGGAGGCGGCTTTCGAAGCAGCCCTCGCGATCGATCCGGGGATGACGCACGCGCGGCGCAACCTCGCCGAGCTTTGGATGGACGACGGCGACTACCGCGGCGCGCGCGCCCACTTGATGCGCCTCGTTCAGATCCTCGGCGAGGACTCGCCCGCCGGCGCCCAGGTGGCCGCGCTTCTCGCCTATTGCGAACTGCGCCTCGGTCGCCAGCGCGAAGCGCTCTTTCGCGCCGAGACGGCCCTGGCCCTCCAGCCCCGCGCGCCCCTCGCGCGGCTCGTTCGCGGCGCCGCAAGGGCCCTCGCCGGCGACTTCGACGGCGCCCTCGTCGACTACCGCGTCGCCCACGACGAGCCGCGCTTACGTCCTCAGCTCGCGGTCCGCATGGCCGCCGTTCAGCTGGCCCGCGGCGATGTGAGCGAAGCGCGCGCGGCGATCGAGAACCTTCGCATCGAGAGGGGCGAGGATCCGGCCGTTCAGCTGCTCGTCGACCACCTGCAGCGCGTCGACCACGGCTCGGAAGGCGCAAACGCCGATTGAGCCCGGCCGGGCTACCAGGGTACAGAGGTCGGAAGGGTCAGGTCGTCGATGCGCTTTGCTTCACCGATCAACCACTTGTGCGCCTGCTCAAGGGTCGGAAAAGCGCGGCGCTCGTGCTTCTTCTGAAACTGAACGAAGTTCACCGCCGTCACCATGAGGCGCAAGATCTGCGAGCGAACGACGACGGCCTCGGCGGTGGGATAGCCGTAGTCGTCGCAGATGCGGTTGAGCAGCTCGCCGACGGCGCGGCGGGCGCTCGGATTGACCGAACGGTTGAAGTGCCGAAGGTCCGCCAACACCACGTATCGAGCGCCGACGCCGTGCCGGGCATGAACCGCGCGAATCACTTCTTCCGTGTGCGCAAGGAACGCCTGATCGTCGGGATTCGAGTCCGCCGGGTAATACATGTAGAGCAGTGGCCAACAGGAGTCGTCGGCGACCACCGGCGTATGGGTTCGCTTTTGCTGAAGCCCCGCCACGATCACCCCCTCCCCAAACGGCGGCTTCCCCCGAGACGTGAAGGGACGCACGCGCTCCCGAAGCTTTAGGCAGCCCGACGAAAAAGGCAAAGTGTCACCGCGCCGACGAACTGGAAATCGCGACCACCGGCAGCAGAGTACCGACGACGCAAGAGGGTGGAATCTAGCGAAGTGCCGACGTGATCTCCTCGATGACCGCAGCCGACTCGGGGTCGAACGCCTGATCTCGATGATCGCAGTGCTCGACAAACTCAACGGTGGTGTCACCAACGGTTAGTTGCCAACACGTGGGTTCGGCGTCGCAGTAGATATCGTCCTGGCTTGGGGGCGTGGCCGTCACCGTCGCAGGTGCGGCGGCCACTCGCGCGCGCAAGGCAGCCATCTCGTCGTCCGCGATGCATCCGGTGCGTTGGCCGGAGCGCCACGCACCGTTCTCGCGCAGTTCCCGCTGCACCGCCGGATCGCCGACGCACGCAGACTCACCGTAGCTTCGGTACGCCTCTCGATAGACGACGGGGCCTTCGAGCGCCGGGCAGCCTTCCAGGCTGGCGGTCGCAACGTCATCGCTCGGTTCGGCGGACGGCGGCAGGGAGGATGTGTCTTGGACGCCAGCGGATGCGCCGCATCCAAACGCAAGAAGTGCAAACAAGAAAAACGTCGTGTGGTTCATGGTCGTGTAGACGCATACCAGTTCCCTGCGGTCTGTACTTTCGTTTTCGCGGCGGCGAGCTCCGGCCAGATCGGGGTCGCGGAATCGGCCCTTCGATGGAGAAGAGTCGCCGACTTGTGGGCTACGGAACCGCCCAGCGCAGATCGCCACCATCGGGCCCATCTTTTGGGTGCGGCGGCAAGGTTGCGAAGATCGCTTCGGGTCGACGAATACGTGCACGCTGCCTGAGTCTTCCCGGCGCGCACGCCGATGCGTCAAGACGGCGCTAGCACCAGAAAGTAGTACGCGGCGCCGCCGCCGGCGGCGAGCAAGAGCAGAAGCGCCAGCCAAATGCCGGCGCCGCCGCCCTTCGAGGGCGTGTTTCCACTGACCGAGTCGGCCGTTTCGGGATCGACGGCCGCCAGCGAACCCCGGGCGTCCGGATCGGGCGCGCTCGGACTCAGCGAGGGCAGCGCCGTCTCGCTGCTCTCCAGTTCCGCAAGGCCTTCGATGCCTGATTCACGCCAGCCGCCGGACTCGGGACCGGTCGCTTCGGCCAGCGCGTCGCCGACTTCGGCGTCCCCGCTGAACCAGTCGGCGGGGTTTTCAAAGAGGCCCGCATCGAGGGGCACGGCGCCGTCGCTCGTGTCCGGACTGGCCTCCACGCCGAGTCCGGCGTCCGAAATGTCGTCGAGGCTCGTAAAGCGAAAGAGCTCCTCCTGAATGAGCTTGTCGATGATCGACTGCTGGTCGGAGCTCTTGCCCGTGGCGGCGCCCTTATCGCCCTCGAGCGTTTGCTTCACCAAGTTGGCGATGTCGTAGGACGTGACCTTGAGCTGGTGGCTGAAGAGGTAGCCCGCCAGCGCATCGCCAAACTCGCGCGCCGAGCCGTAGCGCTCGTTCGGATCGCGCGCGAGGCCGCGCATTAACACCGCTTCGAAGTCGCGGTCGACCTCGGGCCGAAGGCTGCTGATCGAGGGTACGCGCGCCTCCTGCACGAGCTTGACCGTCTGGTAGTCGGTTTCGCCCAGGAAAAGGCGCCGGCCGGCAAGCATCTCCCAAAGCACGATCGCGAGCGCAAAGACGTCCGCCCGGGCGTCGACGGGCTGACCCAGCGCGGCCTCCGGCGAGAGGTAGCTGAACTTCCCCTTCACCACGCCGGGATCGGTCTTTTCAAGCTGGGTCGTGGCCTTTGCGAGGCCAAAGTCCGTGACCTTCACCTCACCGCGCTTGCTGATGAGAATGTTCGGGGGCGACACGTCGCGGTGCACGAGATCGAGCGGTTTATCGCCCTCCTCGTCGAGCAGCTCGTGGGCATAGCTGAGGCCGCGGCAGGCCTCCATGCAGATGTACACGGCTTCCTTGAGGGGGCAGGCGCGCCCGCTCTGGCGGAGAACCTCGATGATCTTCTTGAGGTTACAGCCGTCGACGAACTCCATGACGATGAAGTAGGTGTCGTCGGCGGCGCCGATATCGAAGACGGAGACGATGTTCGCGTGGTTGAGGCGTGCGCCGAGGCGGGCCTCATCGAGAAACATGCCGATGAAATTCTTGTTCTGCGCCAAATGCGGCAGGACGCGCTTGATGGCGACGCGCTTCTTAAACCCCTGCACGCTTAGGGCTTCGCCCACGAAGACCTCCGCCATGCCGCCGGCTTCGAGTCGCTGCGTTACGCGGTATCGTTGCTCGGTCATTGGCAGGGTTCGCGCGCGCTGGCGCACGCGCCGCCGATTCTCGATCCGACGCCGCCATACGTCAAGGATCGCGGGTCTTCGTGCCACACCCGACACCAGGCGCCTGGGCGCTCCAATAGGGTATAGCCGGGCGGCGGGGGATATGCTCTAGTGGCAAGCGGTGACCACACCCCCGAAGACGCGACCCGACGGCCGCGCCATACGCGTCGCGCCGTCGATCCTCTCGGCGGACTTTGCACGCCTGGGTGACGAGATCGTCGCCCTCGAAGCCGCCGGGGCCGATTGGGTTCACGTGGACGTGATGGACGGCCGCTTCGTGCCCAACCTGACGATCGGTCCGCTGGTGGTGAAGGCCGCGCGGCGCTGCACGAAGCTCCCACTCGATGTGCACTTGATGATCGAAGAACCGGAGCGCTACGTGAACGCCTTCGCGAACGCCGGATCGGACACGATCACCGTGCACCTGGAAGCCAGCCGCCACCTTCAGCGGGTGCTTCAGCAAATCCGGGATCTGGGCAAACGGGCCGGCGTTTCGCTCAACCCACACACGTCCGAGGAAGGGCTTCGATACGTGCTTCCCTACGTCGACAACGTGCTGGTCATGTCCGTGAACCCCGGCTTTGGC